>JAHEOB010000417.1 GCA_018610095.1 Halothece sp. MAG | reverse complement strand
GGCGGGGGGCGGCAACCAACCCGCCGGTGTGGGGTCCGGCGGATTGAACCAGTGATTGGGCGGCGGCGGGGGCGTTTCGTCGGTGGTGCTGTCGCCCCCCGACTCCGACCCAGAGTCTTCCGGATCGGACAAAATATAGACTGTCGGGCAAGATTGTGGTTTGGTTTCGGTAAGAATTTCTTGCCCGTTAGAATCGAGCAGGGAAATCGTGCAGCTTCCTTCCGAATAATTCCCTGTTTCTTCTATGGTGGTCTCTCCAAAGCCAAAGTCGTACAAGTGGGACCAATCTTTAGAGAGGGTCCGAACATCGTCGCCCCCCTCAAAAAACCACTTTACTTCCCAGTCGTTGTTACCTGAAATGTCTTTGGTTAGTTCGACCCTAGGATTGGGTCCAAACCCCGTTTCGCAATTCACCCCAGTCCTAGGCTCGGACCCCTCATCGTCGTAGTTCAAGTTTTCCTGGCACACCTTATATTCTGGCTGTGGGGCATTTTCGCCAGAGATAGAAAAGGAATTAGCCTCCAGTTTTTTGAAACTCCCATCAGGCCACTCCCACCCAAATAAGGTCATAGGCTCTCCCTTTCTTTTAGTCGCTCTTGCAGTCCCCCGCTAGCTATCAAAATCGCTCGGCGACAAATCGAAGCTGGCGACGGGCTTCCTTAAATATACGAGGTAGGCTCGTTCGTAGTATTGATTGCCGGCAATTTTGTAACTGCCCGATGTCCATTCTTCAAATCTTATCCGTCGATCCAGGGGCGCTTCGGCTTGTTTCTCGCGCGTCAGGGATTCGAGCCACAGAAATACGAGCGCCGAGGCGATCGCCTCCGGGGAATTGGTAGTTGCTGACACTAAGCCGTAAGGCTCTAGGTCCGCCTTCTGGATTGTAATTGTGGTTCCGTCTTGGGTTCCGCCGCCGCCCAAGACCTCAGCTTGCGTTGGTGCTGCCATTTTTTCTACCCTTTTTTGTTTTCCGATCCCTCGATTCCACAATGATGGAACTGAGGGATCGAAAAGATCCTATCATTTCCAGCTAGCTAAGCGCCTCGATCGCGGCGTTTTTGTCCGCGTCGCTCACTTCGAGATAGCGGGAAAGCACTTTGAGATCCTTGTGCCCCGAGATGCTTTGGATTACGTGCAAGGGCACGCCGGCGCTAGCCATTTCTGTAAGCGCTGTGCGCCGAAAGCTGTGGGTGCTGATGCCCTGCAAGCCCACGCGATCGCATGCTTGCCGCAGCCAGCGGTCGGCGGTTTTGGGCGACAAAAAATTTCCTTCATTCCCCGGAAAATACCAAAGTTCGCCGGGTTTATACCCTTTTAGAATTTTCCTCAAATGGGGATGAATCGGCGCTTGGCGCGTAGCGATTTTTCCTTTGGTTGTTGCGCGCCGAAACGTTAGAACCTTGTTCCCCACATCCCGCCGCAGCAGCTGGCACGCCTCCGAGATCCGGCAACCAGAATAACGGCAAATTCCGAACAGCGCGCGCGCTTTTTGGGACTGGAATCCATGCCAGTAAAGCTTTTCCCAATCCTCGGGCTCTAGGATAGCCGCTTGACCAAATCGCTCGATCTTGGGCAAAGTCCCTCCCTTGCGTTCTGAGAAGAAATAAGAAAAAGTTCTCGTGCTTCTTGGCACCCAAGACCCCCACAATCAATGCATCTTGGCGATAAGTGTTATGGGTCAGGGTGGAAATCTTAGAACTTATCCCCTTTATTGTATCCCAAAATCGCCATCCCGGCAATTTTCCCGGGGGCGAGCAATTTTGCCCCCCCAAAATCCCCAAGGCGGCCCTAGAATGGGGGGCGATATCTCCGAAGTCGCAGGGTAGCCGCTGGCAGTTTCCCAGCGGCTTTTATTTTTTTCAAGTTTAAGGACCAAAAAAAACGCGCCCCCCGTAGGGGGGCGCGGTAGCGAACGGCTGAAGTAGTGGCCTAGGCAATGTTAAAAAGGTATCACGTTTAATCGGTCGAGCCCACGGTCGGGGGGTGCGTATCCGTCACGAAGCAGTTTTTCTGCGATCGCCTGCTGGCAAAAGGCGATCTTTTGCCCTGGCGGCAGGCTATCGAAAAGCGAAGCAGGTAGCGCGATTGTTATAAGGCGCGCGGCATTTTCGGCGGCTTCCTGTTGGTTGGGCTTGTGGGCGCTGGATTCCATTTCGTCCCTTTCTCCTTTTAAAAAATTGCATTCTTAGTGGCATCGATCGCGCGCTCGATTTGTTTTTCGCAGCGGGGATTTTCCGCTAGCCAATTCGTAAAGGCATCGGCTTCGATGGCGGAAATCACAAAATATTTCGCCGCTGAGCTATCAAAAAGGTAACCTACCTCGAAAGGTGGGTTTTCGCCGAAAAGCCGCGGCCAGCGCTCGCCCCGCCGGCCGGCTGGGATTAGGATCGCCCTCAGCTGCTGGCGAGCGATCGCTTCCCTTTGCTCGCGGCTGCAAGCGAAGGTGGGTTGAAGATTTTTAAAGGTCGCTAAAACCCCCAAGCTCAATTCGTGCTGGTGGCGCGCGATTTCCAATTTCTTGCTTTTGGCGAGCTGCCAAGTGTCCACTCTTATTCTCCTTTTTTTTCTCTTGGTTTTTGGTTGCCAGCAGCGATCGCCTTGATATCCAACTGCGATCGCTGCTAGTTGCTGCCTACGCGGTTTCCTTAACCGCCTCTAGGATCGTCCCGGTTTGTAGGTCGGGCGAATGGCTTTCGCTGATAATATATCCGATCCGAGGATCGAAACAGCCCACGCTGTGTCCGGGATGCAGCTGGTGGGCTAACAATAAAAATAGCCAGATCGGCCCGCGCCCCGAGATAAAGATCGGGCCGCGATAGTCGCCAATCTCAATCTCTTGCCGCAATTGGTCGGCGATCTCGGGTAAGCGGTCGGGAGTTAGCGATTCGTTTTGTTCCAGCTCGAACTCGATTAAAGTTCCAGGCCATTCGTTTTTCTGGGGATCTACAAAAGTCGGGTTGCTCTTAATGATTTTCATCTTCGGTTATCCTTTGGATTGTTGTTTGCCTTTCTGCGGCAGCGCAAGATGGCTTGCCCTGCCGCTACGATTGATTGGTTGGGCTGCTGGCTTCGCTCTCTAAGAGCGCCGCTGCCTCGTAGGCACCCAAGCTTCGCAAAAAAGCCTGGGCGGCGCGGGCGGGATCCGGTTCGGATTCTTCGATGCTGGGGAATTTGGCTTGCAACCCCTGCCACAAGATTTCGGGGGGCAGCGCCTGCAAAAGGGGCAGGGCTGCTTGCGCGTAGAAGATAAACTTTCGCGCGTAGTTGGTGGTAGAAAGATCGGGCATGGTTATCAGATCCGGATTGGTAATTTTGAGTTGGTGGCGCCGCTAGCTATTCGAGCCTAGCGGTAGGGGCGGCGCCACCGGGGCGGGCGCGGCGCCCGCGGGAAAAGCGATTAGCAGCCCGGGGGCAGATCGCGATCGAGATCGAAAGCTTGCTCCTCTTGCTCGGTTGCGAGTGCCAAAGCGCCGATCAAATCGGCAAGGTAGCGCGCTTCGCTATATTCGGGGGCGTTTGGGTCTAAGTGCTTCAGATCTTCCTTATAAGAGTCTTTCAATCGATACAGGGTTGCCCGCAAGTGGGGGACGAAGTCCGCCCCCGACTTGAAAGCTAAAAGCCAAAGCATGGCTTGGATCCCAATCGCATCCCCCCCTTTCTTGCCCGGGGCAGGGGCGTAGACCCACGCCCGCTCTTGATAGGCTGCTTGCCGGTCGTTAGCGATCGCCATTTTCCTTATTCTCCTTTTTTCTCTAAGTATTCAGCGGGGGTTAGAGGGCGTTCCCACAGGTCGAGGCGGGCGCCAAGGCGGTCTCGTTCGCCCCCGGGCTGCAAATCTTCCCAATCAATTTTAAAAAGGTCGAATTCTGAGGACTCGCCCCGCCAGCGAGAGACGTGCCCCTCGTACAGCCAAAAATCCCCCTCCGAGTCCTTGTATAGATGGAGATCGATATAACGATCCTCGTTATTCCCTAGGTATTTGCGATCGCTCGCGACTTCTTCTCCCTCGAATTCCACGGGCACCAGGCTTCCTTGGTCGCCCCGTTCGTGGTTGCAGATTTCGCCTAAAAATAATCTGATTCTGTCCATTTTTTCTCCCGATAAAGTACATGTTGAGCCTTTTAGCGCCTTGCTCGGGGCGCGGCGGGCTACAGCAGCGACAGCTGTCGGTAGCCCGTTTGGGCTAATTCGCTACTACCCCAAGTGGCAACTGCCTCGGTGTGGCGGCAGGTTCGCTCTAATGGAGTACGGCTACTGCCTAGACTCTCATGGCACAGGCATTTGTATCCCCCACCCGGCGCGGCGAAAACCTTTTGTGCTGGCTCGCCCGGCAACTTTACGGAAAACGCTTGCCCGCGATCGCTTGGTAGTTCGGTAATTTCTGGCTGCAACCCGATTCCGAACTCGTGGGCGCTTTTTAAGATCGCGCGATAATCGGCGCTAGTAATAAAGCGGCTGCAAGTCCAGGTCACGATTTGAGCCATCTTCCACCAGTGCTGGATTTTTTTGATGTGGCGCAAGAAGCGCCGAACGATTTCCTTGCTGCGGATTCTGTTGAAGATGAAATTGCTTTTCACTTTTTTTTCTCCCGATCTACTATTCTTAATTTAGCAAGGTTTTGTGGAAGTGTCAAGAGTATCTCGAAAACAAAATTAAACCTATCCCTTGCCCTCTAATCGTTGCTGGTGGCGGCTTAGGAATCGCCATGCCTTTTTCGTTAGCCCATTGCTTTTGTGGAATCTATAGTTTTTCTCAAATTCGGCGCGGCTGTTGTGTGCCCCGAACACCCCTTCGGCAGTTTTTTTGCGCTGGCGGGCGCCTTTTGATGCTCTTGCCACTTGTATCGATCTCCTATTTTTCTTTTGCGATTGCGAAAGTGCTGCCAGCAGCCCCCCTGCGGGTGCGGGGGGCACCAAAAAACCAAAGAAAAAGGTGCCCCCCGCTAAGGGGGAAGCAAGCAACAGCCAATCGAAGGTTAATCCAATCTCTCCCTAAAAAGGGAGAGAGCCCAATCGCTAGCCTCAAATCAGGATAGCGCTAAAATCTTTTATAGCGCTTTTTTTGTGGAAAGTCAAGGGGTGGCTCAAGAAAAAAAAATCGCCCGCCCCTCGGGAGAAGGAAGGCGGGCGAAATCCCCTGCCGAGGCGATCTCGAAGCGAAAAGCTGACAGAGGAACCCTTTTGCGCCGCTGGCAAGAGCTGCTAAGATTTTGTGGAAAATTGATTTTTTCTGGTAAACTGAGAAAAGCGATAGGGAGGAGAAATTAGAAAAGCCCCCCTAGCTCGCTAAAGTATCTCGATTAAGGGAGATTCTAACATGAGCTTTGCCCAACTAGCAGAAAAGGATTTGGCGCCCGCCCTCAGTCAATTAAGCGGGCTGGAGTTTAAGCTATGGATTTTATTGCAGGCGCGCGATCCTTTCGGAAATGGACTGCACGTCGATTTAGCTGAGCTTGCAGCCGCAATTGGGTGCGCTCGCGATAGCGCCCGCAAAGCCCTCAACAAGCTAGAGGACGGCGGGTGGCTCAAGGGCGAAATCTTCCGCCAGCGCCCCTACCAGCGAAATGTAAAAAAATTTGAAGAAAAGCGGCATACAAATGCTGAATTTTCAGATTGTGGTGCCGCGATCTCAGATACAAATGCTGAATTTTCAGATTGTGGTGCCGCGATCTCAGATACAAATGCTGAATTTTCAGATTGTGGTGCCGCGATCTCAGATACAAATGCCGGATTTTCAACTGAAAGCACCGCAGAAAGCGAGCTCCAGCCGCCGCAGAAAGAAAGAAATAAAGAAAAAAGATCTCTCTCTAAGATCGAGCAACTTAAAAATTTTCTAGACGAGCTAGATCCAAGCGAGAGAGAGAGATTTTTAAAATTTTGTAAAGAAAAGGCAAACGCGCTGCCTCAACCGCCGCAGCTGCTACAATCGTGGATGGCAGCTTACCAAGCGCCCCTGTGGGAAGCATTCAGGGAAGCTTCCACGGGGAATTCCCAATCGGAAAGACCGGATCTAGTGGGTAGGGGCGGCCTAATTTCTCCCACGGCCGCCCCCTATCAATCCGCTGCTGCAAATGATTTGCAGCAGCAACGGAAAGCACCTGCCACCACCAACAACAAACGCCAGAAACTCGAAGCCAAATTGAGCGATCGCAGCCTCAGCGATTGCGATCGCGAGAAAATCCTAGCAGAAGCATACTACGACCGCGATCTGAATTCGGAGGATCGCGAGTGGGCGAACCAACAGCTGCTAGAAATCCGCCGCAAGCAGATCCTAGCTTCCTACAGGCAGCACTCTAGCGACTGACCTATCGCCGCCGCTGGGAAAATCCGCGGCAGCAAGGAAGAAATAATTGTTAGCCAAACAAAAAAAATCTATTGCTTCCACAAAAAAATGCTACAATGAAACAAGGCGCTCGAAAAAAAAGCGTTTTACCTGCTTCCGTACCCAGCCAAGTCAATCCCTTTTTAACCTCCTCTATGATAACTTCTCAAGCGATACCCGCCAGCACAAGTCCCAACTCCCTGGGCGAGGCAGCTAAAATTTTTTACTACTGCCGCGGGTTGAATTTCTTCCACAAAAAATCTGGCGAATCTGCTTGCTTATCGGCGAGCTGGCAAACGCCCAAAGGCAGCTGGCGCTTGCAGCTGCAGACGCCAACGGGGCGAACCTTTACAACTGCAAAACCCGAAGATTGGCGCCCTTTTTCGGGAGCCGATCGCCTGTATCCATTAAGCGAGGGCGAATCGCTTTTGCTTCGATCCGGCGAGAGAGTGCGGATCGACGGATTCCCGCTTTTTTTTGCTCCCGGTGGCGCCCGCCAGGGCGAGATTTGGGGGCGATTTCCAGGCGGCGGGATTCGGCGAGTCCCCCCTGAGGAAATCGCCGAATCTTCGCTGAGCTGCGATTTGTTTGCTCGCCCGCGCGCTGGCGAGGTTATTTGGCGATCCGCCCCCAAAAATCAGGGGTGGATCGAAAATACACAGGTAACGAGTAAAGGAAAAAGATACTCGTACTCCTACTATCGCTACGAGGTTGCGGTACTAGGGGCGGGGGAATATTTGGCCACGCCCGCAATCCGCACCACCAAAGAAGGGGCGGCGCTGCTCGATCGCTTGATTGAAGAAAAGCGATCGCCGCAAGAAATTCTGGCCTTGCGAAGCCAGTGGCAGGCGCCCCCGCGGGGGGTGCGGGGGAAAGGG
The DNA here is from genome assembly GCA_018610095.1 of Halothece sp. MAG. GTDB lineage: Bacteria > Cyanobacteriota > Cyanobacteriia > Cyanobacteriales > Rubidibacteraceae > Halothece. Next base: position 4,873 of record JAHEOB010000417.1, on the reverse strand, counting down.
TGGCAGGGCAAGCAAAAAAAGAGAAGATAAAGATAGGATAAAAAGAGGTAATAAAGTGCTAATCTTTGTATTTGACAAAGACGGGACGCTGGTGCGGCCGAACTCGGGCGAAATTTTTCCCCAGCATCCTACCGATCAGGAACCCCTGCCGGGCATGCGAGAAGCGATCGCCGAAATTTCAGGGGCGGGCTGTCCCATCGTTATCGCCAGCAATCAAGGTGGTATAGGCAGATACAAATCTAGGGAATTCGCTATTTCCGAATTCTTTTACCTTTTTGAGCTATTTCCGCAGATCTCGAAATTTTACTTTGCGCCCGGCGAGGGAAAATACGCGATTTCTGGCGAGCTGGGCGTATATGGCTGCGAGTATAGCGAATCTATAAATTTCCCCTGGATCGCCAGCTACCGCAAACCCGCTCCCGGGCTCCTTTCTGCGATCGCTTTCGAGCGCCACGCCCACCCTGCAGAAATAATCTTTTGCGGCGATCGCGAGACCGATTGGGCGTGTGCCCAAAATTTCGGGTGTGGCTTTTACTGGCAGCACCAGCTGTTGGATCCCTACCTAAGGCGATCGCTGCTAAATTCGGGCAGCCCGATTCCAAACAAGTAAGCGCGGACGCGCGCCGAAATTGTGCTAAAATTGGGTATTAGGCGCTGTAGGGGCGCTGGCGGTGCTTAGTAGAAATAGGAAAGCCCTTGGCCATCCCTCCCAACTACAATTCGTGGGTCCATTTGCGCCGCGTAATCCGACAGACGCAAAACGACCTCGTGCGCCGCGAATTCCGCGATTTGGATGGAATTGAAGATTCGATTGATACGCCTCGAACGAGCCTGCGGCAGGCCTGCCTGATTGGCGGGAACGATAGCGCTAAGATTATTCAGTTAAAGCTTTTTCTGTTTTACGTGATTCTGCGGAAAGCCAAAGACTTGCACCCCCCAATCTACGCGGTGCCCGAGAAAAAAGCGGTTTTACGCAGAAACCGCCCGCAGGTAAAACTTTACTTTCTGGAAGATCTGGTGGATATTGAATTCGGGGTGCCCCCCGTAGAAGGGGAAATTTCGTTTCGGTTGATGTCCGAGACCAACGATACGCTCACAAGAAGCAAGATCGAGCAACTGGCAATCAAGATCAAAAATACGTTTGGGTCGGGTAACCGCTACGTATGGCGTAAAGGTAAGAATATGTTCAGCTATTCGGACTGGCCGCTGGGCTACCAGTTGCAGTTACTCGTTCGCGATCGCACCGATGGGCGCGATCTTGCAGAAAAAGTGCTATCCTTACAAAACCACACGCCTGATTGGAGTAAGGCAAACTACGCCCAAAACGAAGATCCTTTGTCCGCTTATCCTTACAACCCGGGAACCGAGGTGGTTTTGGGCGAAACAAAGAAAAAGTATCGGCGCCGTCCTAACGTAGACGTGCGTTTTACGGCTGCCTTTCTTTTTCTAGCCGAACATCCCAACCCGGTTGTACTCTACGATTCGCAGCTACTCTACAAAAACCCGGTGGTGCGATCGTGATTTCTGCGGTGCGATCGCGCCGCGTGAGAATAATTTGCCGGAAAGGCTAGCCCTTCTGGGCGCTTGCGAGGTTTTTGCGACCTGCTAAACTGAAAGAGAAGCTAGAAAAAAGGAAAAACCTTGCCAAGAGCAAGATACTCAAGAATCAAGCAAGCGCAAAAAGCGTACAACCAACTTGAAGAGCTAATCGAGTACGAAAAAGGGAACAAACCCTCGATTGGACCCGGGATTGGTGGTGGAAGCTCTCTGGGAAAATTTCAGAATGTTTTTGTAATCCCTTACAACCGCACGCTGCCTTCTAGCTTTTTTGCTAAGACGCGGGGAAGAAAAGATCTGATAGCCGAATGGTCGGCGGCTTTCACTAATCACTTAAAGACTTCTTTAGAGCCCTCAACCGAAAAAACCGCGCCCCTGGAAAGGTGGGCACCTGCCAAGGTGAAAGTCATTACCGGTGGCACCAATAAAACCGTTGCCACGAGCGGGATTACGGGTCGGCAGTATCTAAAGTACAACAAACAAAGCCGCCAACTTAGTTTTGGGCGTCATACCACAACGACCACCGAAAAAGAAAAAGAAGGATTTACGGCGATCCGCCAGGCTCTTGCTGCCAGCGAGACCAACGCAAATTTTATTCACGTTCCGGAGAAAATGTAACCATGACTAGAGATCCGCGCTACTCCCGCATTAAAGAAGCAGCAAAGTTACAGCAAGCGTTAACTAACTACCACAATTACCTGACAAGCCAACTAACCGACACGCCCCCCACCGGCACCCCAGCCAACCAAGGGGCGTATACGCCCCTATACGCAAAACCTTTCGCCTACGATTTGGGCAGCGCCCCCCGCGTGCGGGAATCCGCACAACAAGAGGGATGGACGACCTATAAGTCTCACTTTGCCAACAGAACCAGCGAAACCGCCCCCGCCCCGGCTGACTTGATCCGGATCCGCAACTACAAACTGCCCCGAGTCTCGATTTATCAAGACTATCAAGAAACGGGGACGTACCGCACAAGTGAGATAACGGGGCTCACGTATATATACTACGGGGGGGAAACGGTAACAATCCCCTTCGGCTTGGATACGAGCGCCGCCAGCGCCGAAAAGCTAGCGACCGCTTTTAATGCGATCCGCGATTCTTTGGAAGCGTTATCGTCCAGCCCTCCTTTAAAGATCTATTTAATCCCGGAAAAAACTTAGAAGAATAAGGAGCTTTTTGTATGGGAATCCACGCTTTTGAGCCTTTCGCCACCTGCTGGCGAAGCGATCCCGATTACGATCGCGGCGACGCCCAGAACGAAGACGAACAACTAGTGCAACGCAACTGCCTCCTTGCCGAAGCGTGGCGCGGCGAGCGCCCCCTCGACGAGGCGCTCGACTGCCTCAACGACCAGGGGCTCGATGTCGACAAATACCTGCTGGCGGTTGTAGACAACGTCGACTTTATAATCCGCCAGCGGCTCACGATTACAGAATCGGATTTTTTAATCCCCAGCAGCGAAATCGCGATCGCAGAAGAAATCTAGTGAGTTGGAAGTTTTATCACGATTGGCAAGTTGGCTTTCCTTGGGTTGAGTCGCCGCTAATCCCAGCAATCGCCAGCACCTGGCGAATCGATCAGCGCTTTGCAACCAATCGGGCGCCGTATCAAGCCAGAGTATATATCCTATTTGAGATCGGCACCGATACGCTGGGATTATTCCCCTTGCAGGCAATCGCGTTCCCCGCCATCAAGGCGTCTACGGTTTTTGAGGTTAAGATTCCCCAAGATCTCAAAAATGCTGGTTTCCACGTGCGCAAAGTGGCCACCCAGCACAACCCCGGCGCCCGGCGGTGGCCGGACGATGAGTGGGTAGCGGACCTCTACTATTGGGAGCCCTAGCGCGAGTGCGATCGCCCAATTGCCACTTGCCGCAGAAAGCTCGCGGGGCAAGCTTTCTGCGACTGCCCGCGAGCAAATAAAAAGGATTTTTAATTTTGCCCGACTGGTTTCTAACAGCAATTTCCGGAATTTTGGTGGCGGCGCTGGGGTGGGTTTGGCGGTTGTCGGCAATTTTGAGCGAGCTGCGGCAGGATCGTCAGGAATTGCGGCGCGAGATCGACGCCAAAGACAAAGCGATCCGCTCGCAGCTGGGAATTCATCAAATCAATCTTCACTATCGGCTCCAATCCCTGGAAATTTGTGTCGACTCGATCGAGCGCTACTTGGAGAGCAAGGGAGATTATACGCGCCGCCCGCGCCCGCGTCCCCCCGACCCCAGCGAAAATACGGGGGCGGATTTTCTCAACCGCCCACCGCACCCTTGAGAATTGAAGCGATCGCGCCCCGCTTGCCAAAAGCGGGGGGCGTGTTAAAATTTTCTCAGCCTTCGGTCTCCATTCCGATCGCAGCGTATCGTTTCGAGTCCTCCGCCCCCGCGACTGGTTTTGGCTAGCGATCGCGGGGGATCTTTTTTTGTTAAAACTTACGCAGAACCACCGCCCAGCACGTCGTCTGCGTCCAGATCGGCACCCTGCGATTCGCTTTCTTCGGTGTCGGCTTGCTGCTTGCGCGGTTCGTTATCGGGGCGTTCTTTTTTGTCGTTCCCTTGCAAAGCTTCGTTAAACTTGTTTGTATTGTCGATTAACTGATTTGCTTCTTCGCTAATCGATACCGCTTCGCCTACAACCGAGCTAAGCGAGCCGGCAGCGTCGTCGAGCCCTTCGATCCGTTCGCGCACCCGAACTGCCCAGCCATGGGAGCCGGAAAGATTTTCGGGCTGCCACTTAAAGGCGTCGTCGTTGATATTCCCCGAACTCTTGTGAGCGTTCATCAATTTGCCAAGATTCTCGCCCGTCCATTCCTGTATTTCGCGGGCACTATCTGCAATCGAGCGCACGCTGTTCAAGATGTTCGCTCCCGTATTGACGATCTTATTGGCGCGCGCCCAGTGCGCCTTGGTGTCGTTCCAGGTTTGTTCGCCCAGGATTGAGCTAAATAAGTTGTCAACTTGGGTGCCGATTATTTGATTTATATCGAGGGCGTTACCATCCTCATCTTTTACACCAATTAAGCCCAGCCCCTGTCCCAGGGTATCGCCAAGGGTTTGCGAGAGCGATCGGGACAGCATCGCCGCATTGTGCAGAAGCAATAAGGTATTGACTGCTGCAAAAGCTTGCGGCAGATGCAGTAGCCTACTTATTCGATCCAACTTGCCGGCGATTCCGCCGTTGGGGATTTTGGTGCCCAGCTTGTCGTCGATCGCGTCGAGCTTGGCGTTGGTGGTGGCGAGGTCGATCCCTTGCAGCCCGGCGTTTAGTAGGTTGAGCTGGCTGCCGACGTTGTCCAGCTTGTTGTTGGCCGTTGCGTTTTG
>JAHEOB010000416.1 GCA_018610095.1 Halothece sp. MAG | reverse complement strand
TATAGTTCTCGTTCAGCTATTTCTTTATACGTGGAGTACCAATATCGCTTGCCTTCGTGCTCAAGCCCATAACCAAGGGATAACCAATGATTAATTCGGTTTAATAGGATCGCTGCATCACTTCCGAATAAAATTGCAATGGTTCCATCACATACTCTGAGACTGTTATTAGCACGGCGGGATTGTACACTTTGCTCTTGAGTTGCTACCATAATGTTGGTGTGTTTTGTTGGCTCTTCACCTACTAAAATAACACCGCTGCCGCCCAGCCTCATAGTGAGGCTGCAGCATTTTCACAATTAAATAATCTCAACCCGCGCTACAAGGGAAGTTGAGGAATCAAAATCGGGAAACTTAGTTCATCCCGAAACCTTTTGCTGTTTTTGTCGAAATGGTGAGGGAAGGTTATGCTTGGCATTACCAGCGTTATAGCGGGAATTGTCCGAATCGAGGCGCGATCGTGCAGGCGGCTCAAGGGGTACGATTAACAGGAATGCCGCCTTGGGAGTTTCGGAAGGGGAATTGAGAGGTTAGGTACTTTTTTTTCAAAAAGGATTAAAAGCAATGGAAGTCATGCGGAAAGGGCTTTAGGAATAGCGACATTCTTAGAGGATGCTTTAAAAGTCGAAAAAGCTATTTTGAGTTAGGTTTTGAATAAGATTAGATACTTTTTAAACAAACTAGAGTAAAAACGATGAAAGTTCGGTACATTATCAATTTAAGTAAGGGACTAACTTTTTTGGTTGTTCTTAGTCTTATGTTCCTTTACGATGTTTTTACCACTACTGCTTGGATTTATCTTGCTCTTCATGGAACTTACGGCATTCTTTGGATTCTCAAAGATATAATTTATCCCGATAAGCAGTGGGATCAAGTTGTTACTTGGTGGCAAGCTTTATTCGCCTTTGGCTTTCTTTCTCTTTACTGGGTTGCACCTTATCTTTTAATCAGTCGCAATGTCGAAGTACCACCTTACTTACTTGCCTTTGCTGTCGCGATCAATCTGATTGGAGTTTTTCTCCATTTTGTTAGCGATGCACAGAAATATTATACGCTTAAGTATAGTAAAGGTTTAATTAACGAAGGTCTCTTTGCCAAAAGCCGAAATCCGAATTATTTAGGCGAGCTGTTCATTTACTTAAGTTTTGCAATTTTAGCAAACCATTGGCTTCCTTACTTGATTATAGCTGGAGTTGTAGCTGGTTTTTGGCTACCTAATATGAAGAAAAAAGAAAACTCTCTCTCCAGGTATGAAACGTTCGAGGAATATCGAAAGCAATCGGGATTGCTAATTCCGAAGCTTACTCAATTGCTCCAGCTAAGAGGTGGTACGACATCCTGAGCAACAGAACGGTTTTGTAGCCTACCCAAGCGATGGGTAGTAGAAAAGATTTTATTCGGTTGGTGGGTCTGAAAGACGTGCCAGCCGTAAATTACCACGCTATAGGCGCGATAGAACTTGAATTAGTCTATGGGATAATCGTAAACACAAATCACTCCACAACAAGTTAGTTTATGACTCATTTTGGCTTAATCTGTCCATCATCAACGGGGCATCTTCATACAATCCTTCCTTTAGGACAAGAACTGAAACGACGGGGTCATCGGGTTACTTTATTAGGGATTCTTGACTCTCAAGCAAAAACACTAGAAGCTGGATTAGAATTTCAGGCAATTGGGGAATCTGAATTTCCGAAAGGGTCAAGTCAAGAGTTCTTTACTGAATTAGGGAAATTAACTCGATTAAAAGCGTTGCAATTAACCCTGAAATGGATAGCAGATACAACACAAGTTTATTTGAGGGACACTCCAGAAATTATTAAAACAACGGGAATAGAAGGATTATTAGTGGATCAAGCCCTCGCAGCAGGAGGGACCATTGCTGAATATTTAGACATTCCCTTTATTACGATTTGTAGTGCCGTTATCCTGAATCGAGAAATGAGTGTCCCTCCCTTTAACACCAGTTGGAATTATGATCCCTCATGGCGTGGCATTTTGCGTAACCGAATCGGTTATACTGTGTTAGATCAAGTGGGAAGACCGATCCGAAAAATTATTCAATCTTATCGTCAACATTGGAAGTTATCACCACTGACAAGCACAACCGAACAGTATTCTCCACTGGCTCAAATTAGTCAACAGCCTGCAGAATTAGAATTTCCTCGGCAGCATCTCCCAAAGCATTTTCATTTCACAGGGCCTTATCATTATTCCGGTAGTCGAAAAGCTATTCCCTTCCCTTATGAACAATTGACAGGACAACCTTTAATCTATGCCTCTATGGGAACCTTACAAAATCGTCTGCTGTGGATTTTTCAAATTATTGCTGAGGCTTGCACAGGGTTAGACGCTCAGTTAGTGATTTCCCTAGGAGGAGGAAATAGTCCTGACTCTTTACCAGAGTTACCTAGAAATCCTTTAGTGGTTAATTATGCTCCTCAATTAGAACTGCTGCAAAAAGCAACTCTTACAATTACCCATGCCGGGATGAATACAACTTTAGAATGTCTAGCCAATGGAATTCCCATGGTGGCTATTCCCATTGCCAACGATCAGCCTGGTGTCGCTGCAAGAATAGCTTGGACAGGCGCTGGAGAAATCGTACCCCTTAAAAAACTTAATCGTGAAAGGTTACAACAAGCTATCAAGGAAGTACTAACACAAGACACTTATCAAAAAAATGCCTTGAGACTTCAAGAAGCAATCAAACACGCTGGTGGTGTAACAAAGGCGGTAGATATTGTAGAGCAGGCTGTATCGACTCGGAAAGCGGTTTTGACATAGCGTCAAAAACACTTTAAAGACTTACTGCATTTAATGCGTGTATCCTAAAGTATCAGGAACAATAAAGTCTGATTTGGTAATTATTGGATGTTGCTTTAATAAGTTATTAACTTGATTACGGATTTCTAAACTATTTAAGTTTTCCACTTGATTGTAATGAGTCTTTTGTTTAGATAAATTTGACCCCTCCTGAGAATCATGATTTAAGAGTTGACACACTTGAGAAACCTTAGTAATTGACAATCCCAACTCTTGAAATAACCAAGTTATAATTCTTTCCGGTTTTGCTACTAAATCTTCATAGCGGATTGCCAAATTAATTTTTCTTTGTTGGTTTAAATTAACATAACGTTCCATTACTGATAGCCACATAATTGTGTAAAAATCTACTGCTTTATTAGAACTTAATTGTAGGTTATTATTATAATCTTTTAATAATGGAATAAATCTACTATAAAAATCAATATTGTCTTCAATTTTAGGCAAAAGATCATTTAAGAAACCAAAAGCCCGAATAGAAGATTTAACCATTTCTTCGGCATTACGATACAAGAAAATACTTTGCGTATTCGGAAAAGCTTGTTTAATTAAATCTCCAAGCTCAATGGCAAAGCTTCTTAGTTTAATAACTAAACAAGAACATTCATTATGGAGACTTTGTTTCCCTATAAAGAATAAACAAGCCTTTAACAACTTTAGAACTTCTCTGTCATTACTTTGCTCAAGATTACGTAAACCAACAAGTTGAGAAAAAACATCTGGTTCTGATAAACTTAAGACTGTATCAACTTGATTAAACATTCGACTCAATAAGGTAGAGCCACAGCGACCAACAGAATAAATAACAATTAATTGCTTAAATTGCTCTCTTGCTTCTACTAATTGAAAAAGGTCATTCCAGGGGACTGCAATTAATCTTTGTGCATTGTCATACTGAGCTAAGTAAAGAAAAGGAAATTGAGACAGATCAAGGTTGGGTGGAGTTTCTACAAAAATTGCTTTTTCTTGGTTAAAATCCAAACAATAGAGAGTAATGTTAGACTGATTGATTATTATTAAAGGATCAATCAACTCTCCTTCCTCGTAATCAAAATCTTCTAGCTTAGCGATCGTATTTTCAGGAGTTCGATTTTTAGCCTTAATATTAAGAACTTTAGCAATCATATTAAGTCCTCCTTTAAATAATTTTCAGCTTATTATTAACATGATACTAAGTAAGTGTCTAATTTAAACATTAAACCTAATTTGCTGAAAGTGTTGATAGGACCGCAATTAAGAAAAATGTATTTTACCTTTATTTTTAGCGTACTAACCCCATCAAATATTTACAAAACACGGTAAGATCAACAGAGTTACAGACTCTTAAACTTACAGACTTACAGAATATGGCAGTGAAACTCATCGCGATCGCGAACGGCAAAGGCGGTGTGGGGAAGACAACCACTGCTGTTAACCTAGCAGCCATCTTAGCCAACGACGGAAAAACCCTGCTGGTTGATAGTGACACACAGGGATCGGCAAGTTGGTGGTTAGAGGAATGGGATGGTAACTTAGACCTTGCTGAAGAAGACGATCCCAACCTACTTTCTCAACTCCGCACCATTGAAGAATACGATTTTATTGTGGTGGATACGCCACCCGCCCTAAGGTCAGAGGGATTAAAAGCAGTTATTGACGCATCGGATTACTTAATCTTGCCTACTCAACCCTCCCCAATGGATTTGATGGCAATGATCGACACCATACAGTCAGTAATTGCCCCAACGGGGATTCCCTATCGTGTCCTTTTAACTAAGGTTGACCCTCGCAGTAAAAATGAAGCCAAAGAAGCTCAACGCTCTTTAATTGATGCTTCTATATCAACCTTTCAGGGAGTTATCCGAGCTTACAAAGCTCATCAAAATGCTTGCTTAAACGGGACTCCCATCACCGAAGTCAAAGGAAGGAACGCCGCGATCGCGCTGTCAGATTATCGCCAAATCGTAAAAGAAATGAAGGGGGATTGGTAATGCCGAAGCGCAACATGAGAGATTTAATCAAAAAAGGAACAAGCTCACAAACCTCCAAAGTTACAGACTCTGATAGTAACAAAGAAACAGAGTCTCAAACAACCAATGAAACAAACTCTGGTAGTAACAAAGAAACAAACTTACAAAGTAACGAACAAGCAAACTCTGGCAGTAACGAGGAAACAGAATTACAAATGAAGAAACAATCAGGCTCTAGTCGTACCAAACAAACAGAGCAACAAACTAACAAACTTACAGACTCTGGAACGAATAACCAACCAAAATACCTAACTCTGTTACGAAAAGAAACGCGACTCCGAGAAGATCAGTTTGATGATTTAACCGCTTTGGCACGGACATTAAACCGCCGTCGCAAGGGAGGGGAGCGAATTACAGAAAATACCTTAATCAGGCTGGCAGTGGATTTGTTACTCAAGGAAGCGGATCAACTGGAAGGAAGTACAGAAGAGGAGTTACGGGAGGCATTAGATTTGTAAATTTGGTAGTTACAGAGTTACAGAGTTAGGACAGTTTGTTGGCGCGATGGCT
>JAHEOB010000415.1 GCA_018610095.1 Halothece sp. MAG | reverse complement strand
TGATGCTTTTCAATGGGAACGCCACAATCGCCCATGGTTAGCAGCATTTCCGTTCGCATATCATGCAAACTGTCGGTAGGCGAAGTGGGAAAATACCCTTCTTTATAACGGGGTTTATAACCTAAGTTACCGCCTTGTTCTTCACGTCCGGAGTTCCAACGGCCCTCGATACTGTCAACATAATAGAAACCTTGGTTATAGGTTTGGTCGAAGCGAACGTCATCAAAGACGAAAAATTCGGGTTCTGGACCAAAAAAGACCGTATCTCCAACGCCACTGCTGATGAGATAATCCACTGCGTTTTGGGCAATGGTACGAGGATCGCGACTATAAAATTCCCCAGTTCGGGGTTCTTTAATGGAGCAAATCATGCTCAGGGTTTTTTCTTTAATAAAGGGGTCAATCCATGCTGTGGTGGGATCGGGAACCATCTTCATGTCTGATTCATTGATGGATTTCCAGCCCCGAATACTGGAACCATCAAAAGGAACCCCTTCCGTAAAGGATTCTTCTTCAAGTTCGTCACGATAAATGGAGAAGTGTTGCCAAATTCCGGGTAAGTCAATGAATTTGAGGTCAATGATTTTGATGTCTTCGTCCTGAATCCAGCGCAGAACTTCTTGGGCAGTTTCTGGCATTGTTATCTTCCTTTAATTTGTTCTTGATCTACATTACATGGTCTCGATTCATCCTAGAGAGTGATTAACACTTTTTTTTGTATTCAACGTTACAGAATGACGAAGAATTTTTTAATCATACTGGGAATGCCCCTAGCTTCGACGAGCAATGACGGTGCGATGACGCGGACTACTGGGAACAATGGTGGGGGCGTCAAAGCCTGCTTGGGTTAGTTCTTGGTCTAAATCAAGGGTAAAGTATTGATCCAGATAGGGTTCGGTGCTTTTGAGTAGGGTAAAGACATAGGGAGGCATATTTTTATAGGCTGGCGATCGCGGATTAGAATCCATCAAACAAAAGTAACCGCCCGGTTTGAGTAAGCGATGAGCTTCCTGAAAAATGGATCGCGCTGCTTGTTGGGGAAGTTCATGAAACATTAAAAAGGCAGAAACCATATCAAAGCTGTTACTGGCTAACCCAGTGTCTTCGGCAAGGGCATGATGCCATTGGATGTTATAGTTTTTTTCCCGAGCGCGATATTGGGCAACGGCAAGAAAGTAGGGAGATAAATCCAATCCGGTAATCTGGGCTTGGGGATAAACATCTTGTAGGGCACAACTACTCATGCCCACACTACACCCGATATCTAAAATGGTTTGTGGGGAGAAAGAAAGGGATTGTTGTAGAATTTGGTGATAACTATCTCGCAAGCGGCGATCGCCGTCAATACCACTTTCGGGCCAAAGTTTAGCATGAACGGCATACGCTGCAAATTCCACTTCTAGGGCTGCATCCCAACTCAGATTGCCATGATCGTAAGCATGAAACGAGGTGAGATAATAATCAGGATATTGTAAGTTGGGATTTTCAACGGTTGCTAATTCACTGTCCCAATCATGTTGTTTTAATTGGGCAACGCGATCGCGCCACGGAATCCCCATATTTTCGGCACGTTGAATCATCATGTTCCGTGCCCGTGATTTTGCTAATTGATAAATGGGCTTAATGCTTAAAATGCCATTAATTAGACCAGAAATCACTCCTGATTTGGGCATTGTGGTGGTTGTCATCGTTTGGAATCTAACTAACTGAGCTACTGTCAAACGACCTTAGCAGAAAATGAATCAAGAAAGGGGAAATGGCATTCCTCAGCTTTCTTGATTCATGTTAAAAATTTTGGGATTAGAGGAGGGATTGCAGGGAATTAATTAATATCAACAATCCAGGTGCCAATATAGCGTTTGGGTGGAATTGCATCGATCGCTTCCACTTGGGCATTAAAATAAAATGTTCCTATACTATTGGGATTTTCGACGTTAGAAAATACTAATTCCACTGGTTTTTCTGCTTCTAGGGCTTCTTTTAATTGAAGCTCAACAAAATTTTGTTCTTTATTCCAAACCACATCTTTTAAGGGTTGCGGTTCATCATTAACCCGAACTTCCATGCGATCCGTATCAAATTCGCCATCATAATATTCGGGATAATTAACCCGAAATGCCGATGCTTGTACTTTTAGTTTATCTTTAGGTATCCGCAAACGGTAGCGATCGCGCTCTCCTCTGTCTCCACCAAAATCAAGGTGATAGTCAAGAATGTTTTCCCGTTCTACCCCACTAAAAATCGTTAATCCGGAATTACTTCCGCCTGGAGATTGTGCCCAAGCTGGTGTGGTTGGAATGAGGCTAACTAAACCACCGACTAATAATAATGATGATAATTGTTTGTTAATCATAGTATGAACTTAAAATGAATTCGTTATCCGAACTTGTGAATCTAGGATCAAGTTTAGAGCGTTGGTGTTTTAATTTACCAACAATCATTAGTAAATTAACAGAATTACTGTGACAGAAATTTAACTAGCTACCATCACATTTTTTATTCTGGCGAATTAAATGGGTTGGATTCCACAATTGGAAAATAATGATTCCCAAGCAAGGGTCAACCTTTGTCTATCTCCTTACGTAGGGAGAAAACGATTGCCCCACATCATATGACTCAAAATTACGACTGATTGTTCCAAACTTCCCCGCCCCGAAATCAATTATCTTGTCCTTTACTAGGAAGTGTTATTAAAAGCTGCATATCATGTTATGCTCAATTAAGCAACCCCCAAATCACTGATGATCAGTTTAAAAAATGAGTCAACTTCAGCAGGAAACTTGGGTGAATGAAATTGTTAAATTGTGCCAAAACAGTCCTGTGGGAAAATATCTTCCCAATGCATTTTATGTTCACCGAACGGCTTTGCCCATCCTTCCAGAGAGGTTACAAGCCTACGAACAACAAGCCCGTAATCCTGTTGCCCATGAGGTGGCTTCTGCAACCCTGATTAAATTTAGCTTCAGTGAACCCAAAATTTCTTATCTATTTTATCCTGACTTCGATCGCGCAGGTCATCCCCCCCTACAAGCGAGTTTACAAGTAACGTTACCCACCCTAGCGGTTAGTTATCGTCGCTACGATGATTCCGATAATCCGCCGATTCTTCATCGTAAAGAAACCTTTGTGAGTCCTGATTATCCCTATTATCAAACCTTTGTGCAACTCACCCAGCAAGAAGTGGCATTGGGGTTATTGAATCAAGCCCGTGCCATTGGTACTAAACGCGAATGGGAAAAACGGTTGCGCGATCGCGCTGTGGAAATTAACGGGCATCAACTGATTTCTCATCAACCCCAAAAACCTCCCAAAATTGAACGTCACAAAGCAGCCATTATCCGCCATCAATTATCGCGCCCTGTTAGAGTGGCCCTAGAAGCAGGATTATTTAGCTCAGAAACAACATTTTTTGATTACGGTTGCGGGTATGGCGGTGATGTGGAACGCATTGCCCAACAAGGCTATACCAGTCAGGGATGGGATCCCTATTATTGCCCCCAACAGCCGATTACCGAAGCGGATATTGTCAACTTAGGTTATGTTATCAACGTCATTGAAGATACCCAAGAAAGACGAGAGGCGTTAATTAATGCTTGGAAGTTAACACGACAAGTTTTAATTGTTTCCGCCCAAGTGTTAATTAATGATTCCGCTAACGGGCAAGTAGCGTATGGCGATGGGGTGATCACCCGTCGTAATACCTTTCAAAAATATTATGAACAAGAAGAACTGAAAGCCTATATTGATCAAGTTTTAAACGTCGAAGCAATTCCGGTTGGTTTAGGGATTTATTTTGTCTTTCGAGATTCGCAACAAGCAGAAACCTTTCGGGCAAGTCGATTTCGTTGCCACGCTTCTACCCCGCGTTTACAAAAACGAGTTCGTCGCTTTGAAGACTATCAAACCTTATTAACCCCGTTAATGGATTTTCTCACGGAACGGGGACGATTACCAGCCAAGGGAGAATTACCGGAACAGGCACAAATTAAAGCAGAATTAGGGGGATTAAAACGAGCGTTTAAGGTTATTTTACAAGCAACGAATCAACAAGATTGGAACGCGATCGCGCAACAACGGGCAGAAGAATTAAAGTTATACCTCGCCACCACTTTACTCACTCAATCTCCCAAACTCAAAGACTTTTCTCCAATCGTTCGCGAAGATATTAAAGGGTTATTTGGTAGTTTCAAACATGCCCGCGCTGAAGCAGAGGCAATGCTATTTAGTTTAAGTGATCAGACTGTTATAGAACAAGTCTGTCGCGAAAGCCCTATTGGTTTAAAACTCAATAAAAGTCTATTCGTGCATATTAGTAGTTTAGAAAAATTAGAGCCCTTATTACGTCTTTACGAAGCTTGTGCTAGTCGTACCATGGGGCGGTTAGAAGATGTTACCGTAGTGAAATTTTATATGAAAAAACCTAAGATTGCTTATTTATCTTATCCCGAATTTGATAGCGATCCCCATCCTGCTTTAAAAACGAAAATGGAAATTCATCTTGGGGATTTGAGGGTTCATTATACCCAATACGATCAAACCAATCCGCCTGTTCTACATCAAAAAGATAAATTAGTGAGTCAAGACTATCCCCTTTATAACAAGTTTGCACGACTGACAAAACAAGAATGGGATTGGGGCTTGCTAGATGATTTTAAGGCCATACGCGATCGCAGAGGGTGGTTAAAATGTCTCGAAGATCATGGGGCACAAATTAAAGGGCATAAACTATTTTGGCGTAAAGATATCCATCCCTATCGCCTGAAATTACTTCAAAGTGAAGTTAACCGACGGCGACGACTGCAAAAAGCGAAGGCGAATAAGAATCAGTAAGTGACTAGTGAACGATAACCAGTTCCGTCATTTGACATTAGAAAGGAAAATTACTCGCAATCAATTTTGTCAATTTCCATGGCAACAGGATATTGTTGATCATTAATAGCGATCATTTCTTTTGCCCAACTGAATCATTGCAATTAGACTAACCACATTAGGGCAACAATAATTATCGTTAATTGAACTGAATCTTATCTAACACCTAACCATCGCATGATTCCAAAACAACTAACGCTTTCCAATTTCCTCAGTTATCAACAAGCGAGTTTAGATTTTGCGGGACTCCATACAGCCTGTATTTGTGGTGCCAATGGCGCAGGTAAATCCTCTCTTTTGGAAGCGATTACTTGGGCATTATGGGGCAAAACGCGCACGGCTTCGGATGAAGATGTCATCAATACGGGGGCAAAAGAAGTCCAAGTGGATTACCGTTTTTATTGTAATGGGGAAACTTATCGGGTATTACGGAGTCGCCGACGGGGGAAAAGTGCAGCGTTAGAGTTTCAAATTCAACAAGCAGATGGTCAGTTTTATGCTTTAACGGGAAAAGGGATTAAAGAGACGCAAAAGAAAATTAATGAACTCCTGAAGTTAGACTACGATACCTTTATTAATTCTGCTTATTTACGTCAAGGGCGGGCAGATGAGTTTATGTTACGTTCTCCCAGTGAACGTAAGAAAGTGTTAGCGGAATTATTGAAGTTAGATCAGTATCAGGATTTATCGGAACAAGCAAAAGAAACGGCAAAAACCATTAAAGGCAAAGCAGATCAGCTAGAACAAAATTTAGCCCCAACGGAAAAAGAATTAGAACAAGAAACACCGACACGAGAACAATTAGAGACAATTAATCAGCAGTATCAACAGTTACAGGAAAAACAGGAAACGGATCAAGCCCAACTGCAAAAATTACAAACGTTAGATTCGCAACGACAAAGCAAACAACAACAAATTGATTGGCAACAACAACAATCGGAAACCATTGCCAAAGATTGTGAGGAATTGAAGCAAAAGGAAAATCAACTTCAGCAAACGCTGTCTCAATTAAATCAACTGTTAGAACAAGAATCTGAGATTAATGAAGCCTACCAACGTTATCTTGATCTCCAAAAAGAAGAACAAAATCTCTCTCAAAAGTTTCAAACCTATCAGGATTTACAACAGAAACGTCAAGAATTTAAAGAACAGCAACAAGCGACCATTAATAATTTAAAATTACAACGGCAAAAGCTAGAAACGGAATTAGAAGGATGGGATCATCAACTCGAAGAAGCGCAGAAAGTGATCAATCAAGAAGAAGAAATTAATAATGCCCTTGTTAAGTTAAATGAAGCCCGTCAACGTCTTAAAGAACTTGATGAACTGCAACAAGAAGTTTCACCGTTAATGCAGCGTCGTCAAACCCTACAAATTGAGATCGAACGAGAAGCCTCGCGCCGACAAGCCCGTTTAGAACAAATTGACACCAATCTCGAACAATTACAACAGGAATTAGCACAAGTTCCAGAACTTAAAGAAGAATATAGCGCGATCGAGGAAAAAATTCAAGCCTTAGCCAATAAGCGTAATTATTCCCAACGTCTTCAGGAAAAACAGCAAGAGCAAAAAGTTTACCAGGAAAAACTACAACAGTCTCAAAAAACTTATGAACAACAATTAGATGAACTTGTTAAAAAATTGGAACTTTTAGAAAGCCCAGAAGCGGTTTGCCCTTTGTGCGAACGTCCCCTCGATGAGGAACATAAACAGCATGTTACTGATAAAACGAAGCAGGAACATCATACTATCCAATCAGAAAAAGAAACCGTTTGGGAAGACTTAGCGAAATCGCAACGGGAATTAGAAAAATATAATCAGGAATATGAAGCATTAATGCAAGAGTTAGCGGAATATGATCAGTTACTTGCCAAACGTGGGGAAATTGAATCGCAACTCGATAGTACCTGTGAACTTCATGAAAAAATTTCTAATTTAAAGAAAGAGAAAAAAGAAATTCAAACAGCCTTAGAACAAGAAACCTATGCCCAACAGTATCAAACAGAATTGCAAACGATTGACCAGCGCTTGGCGGCAATGAATTATGATGAAAAAAATCATGCCGTTGCCCGTGAAGAAGTGGAACGGTTACGGTATGCTGACCGTAAAGCGGAACAATTAGAAGATGCCAAAAAACAAGTACAACGCATCAATGAGCGTAAACCTGAATTAGAACAGCAAATTGAAAAAATACGGGAACAAATTCAGCAAAAAGAAACCGAATTAAGTGAACACTTACAACAAATTGATACTGAGATGGAGGAATTAGGGTATGCCCGATCGCGCCACGATGAAGTTTTAAAAGCCCTCCGAGAAGCACAAAATAGTCAATTCCAATATCAACAATTACAACAAGCCAAACAAGATTATCCCCAAAAACAACAAGAATTAACTGAAACCCAACAACGTCTCCAAAAACGAGAACAGGAACGACAAGCGTGTCAACAACAACTGGAAACACTACGACAAGAAATGAAAAATGTCAGTGATGTTCGCAATGACATTAGCCAATTAGAAAAAACCATTCAACAACAACGGAAACAACTTGATGAATATTTATCCGAAAAAGGAAAACTGGAACAAAAACTTAGTCAAATTGAAGAATTAAAAACGAAATATCAAACTTCAAAAGATCAATTAAAGAAACTGAAACGTCAGCAAACGGTTTATCAAGAACTGTCTCAAGCCTTTGGGAAAAATGGCATTCAAGCCTTAATGATTGAAAATGTGTTACCCCAACTCGAAACGGAAACCAACCATATTTTAAATCGTCTAACAGGCAATCAACTTCACGTGCAATTTGTAACCCAACGGGCAGGAAAATCGAAATCGAAAAAAGAACAAAAACTTATTGACACCCTTGATATTTTAATTGCCGATGCTCAGGGAACGCGACCTTATGAAACCTACTCAGGAGGAGAAGGATTTCGTATTAATTTTGCCATTCGCTTAGCCCTAGCAAAACTATTAGCCCAACGATCCGGAACTGCCCTTCAATTACTAATTGTGGATGAAGGATTTGGCACCCAAGATAGTGAAGGATGTGAACGTTTAATTGCAGCCATTAACGCGATCGCGCCGGATTTTTCTTGTATCCTTGCCGTAACTCATATGCCCCAATTTAAAGAGGCATTTGAAAATCGCATTGAAGTCACAAAAACCGCC
>JAHEOB010000414.1 GCA_018610095.1 Halothece sp. MAG | reverse complement strand
TTTCCATGTTAGAAAGTTCTTCCTGTTGGTGGGGTTGGGAGTGACTGGTTTCCCTGTTAGAAAGTTCTTCCTGTTGGTGGGATTGGGAGTAACTGGTTTCCATATTAGAAAGTTCTTCCTCTACTATTTCCTGTTCATTCTCCTCATCCTCATTAGGAACCAATGTTTGAAACGAAGTAGTCTGTTCTGGGGCTAGTGTACTTTTTTCCTGACTAGACCATGCTGGAATCGGTTCTGACTTTTGAGAATAAGACCTGGTGATAGTTGGTTGTTCCTCTGTTTGGGGATTATTTTCGAGATATTTATTGAGGGCAGATTTAAATTGCCATGTATGACGACGTTGTTGTTGCAATCGTAGGGATAATTCTCGAGATTGCTTTTCTGCTTGACAGAGTTTATAAGATTGCTCTTGAAATTTCTTTTGAATTAAGGCACATTCCCGTTCAAGTTGGGCAACTCGTTGTTGAGAGACTTCCAGTTGATGCGTTAAGGTCGTAATTCTTTCCTGTTGATCTTGAATGGTCTGGCGTGCTTCTTGCAACTGTTGTGATAAATTTAAATTTTGCTCATAGGCTGCATTCAGTTCATCACTTTGCTGAGCATTGAGCTCTTCCACTTGTTGTAACCGAAATTGGGTTTGTTCGAGTTCTGCTTGGGTTTCTTCTAAAGCCGTTTGCAGTTGAGAACTCCGATGTAATAATTGATGATTTTGTTCATTGACATCATCAGTAAATTCTTGCTGTTGGTTGGCTTCAGTTGATTCTGATGAGGGATTATCTACTGAATAAGTATCTGCATTGCTTTCCACATCATTATCCATTTCATTATGATGATTGGGTAATGGAAAATTCCATTCGGTTTCATCAGAATTCTGATTCAGCCAAAAGATGGATTGGTTAGAAGAGTCACTCACAAAGAAATGATTCATTCCCTCTAAAGAAAAATTGAAAGATTGTTGAGGATTATCAGATTCACTCATGGCTATTGGTGAGGTATCGGTTCTTATTTATACTTTAATGCAAAAACTGGACTAGTGCTAAACCAATTGTTCAATTGATAAAATCAAGCTGCTTATTTGGGAGAAAGGATTATGGTGGTTACGGTACAAGTTCCTGCAACAACTGCTAACCTTGGTCCGGGGTTTGATTGTTTAGGTGTTGCTTTGAACCTTTACAATCGCTTTCAGTTTAAACAAACAGAAACCTCTGCTGAAGGTGTTGAAATTACAGTTGTAGGAGAACAAGCGGAAGCGGTAAGTACCCATTCTGATAATTTACTTTATCGGAGTTTTGTCAAATTTTATGAACATTTTGGACAAACCCCTCCCGCAGTCAAAATCCATATTGAACTGAATGTTCCTCTATCACGGGGATTAGGTAGTTCAGCAACTGCCATTGTTGGTGGATTATTAGCAGCGAATGCCTTAGCAGGTAATCCCTTAGCGTCTCAAGACTTATTACAACTCGCGATCGCGCAAGAAGGTCATCCTGATAATATTGTTCCGGCCTACTTGGGCGGATGTCGTTTAGCAGTCCCCAATAACAAACAGTGGGAAATTTGTGAGATTCCCTGGCACCAAGAATTAACCCCAGTAGTTGCTATTCCCAATTTTGAGGTTTCTACCCAACAAGCGCGATCCGTTTTACCCTCACAAGTGAGTCGTGATGCAGCAATTTTCAATGCCTCACACTTAGGATTACTCTTGCGGGCATTAGAAACAGGGCAAGGCAATTGGTTACGTTTAGGGATGCAAGATCAACTGCATCAACCCTACCGTCAGCAACTCATCCCCAATTATACTGAAGTTGAATCAGCTGCTCTCAGTGCCGGTGCTTATGGGGTTGCCATTAGTGGGGCGGGACCAACGCTTGTTGCTATTACCAGTGTTGCAGATGCCCAGACAGTAGCAAAAGAAATGCAAACTACTTGGGAACGGGCTGGCGTAACTGCCCAAGTTAAACCGTTAAACGTGAGTCGTACGGGTGCAACAGTTAAATGACAACTACTCAACATCCTAAACCGTGTCTAAAATGGGCAGGTGGAAAAGGTCAACTTTTAGAACAACTCGAACCGTTTTTCCCTCAAGAATTAGCTCAAGGTTCAATTCAACGCTATATTGAACCCTTTGTTGGCGGAGGTGCCGTTTTTTTACATATTGCTAACACTTACAATGTTTCAGAATTTTATATTTTCGATATTAATCCCGAATTAATCCTTGCGTATCAAACCATTCAAAAGAATGTCGAAGATTTAATTGAGATTTTAGACAACCTTCAACAACATTATTTCAGTCTGGAAGAAGAAAAAAGAAAACAATATTTTTATCAAATTCGCAGCGATTTTAACCAAAAGCGTCATCAAATCAACTTTGAAAGTTACAATTTAGACTGGTTAGAAAGAACTGCACAATTAATTTTCCTCAATCGAACTTGTTATAACGGACTCTTTCGAGTGAATGCTAAAGGAGAATTTAATGTTCCCTTTGGTCGATATAAAAACCCTAGAATTTGCGATCGCGATAATTTACGATTGTTAGCGCAACTATTACAAAAAACTCACATCCAGCAAGGAGACTTTACCGAATGTGCCAAGTTTGTCAATCATCAATCGCTAGTATATTTTGATCCACCTTATCGCCCCATAAGTCAAACAGCTAATTTTAAATCCTATTCACCAAATCAGTTTAATGATTTCGAACAACTCAGACTAAGAGACTTCTTTACATATCTAGATCAAAAGAAAGCCAAATTAATTTTAAGTAACTCCGATCCCAAAAATCAAGATCCAACTGATGATTTTTTTGAAACCGCTTACGCCCACTACCGAATTGAGAAAATTCAAGCTGCACGGAGTATTAATAGCAAAAGCAGTAAGCGTGGTAAAATCAATGAATTATTAATATTAAACTATTCATTGATGCCCGCTAACCGAGATGGATAGTGGGAATTTAGGAACGGCAAGCAAGATAATAGCTGGCAATTGATTTAGCATCAAGATCAATATCC
>JAHEOB010000413.1 GCA_018610095.1 Halothece sp. MAG | reverse complement strand
TTTCCCCTGTAATAGCCCCATCTCGTGAATTAGCAACTGGCGTTTGCTGATTCCTGAGTTTTTCAAGGGTGCTAATAAATTCTTTTTCCAGATAGGGTTTGGTAAAGTAATCACTCGCGCCAAGGTGTTCACATAATTTGCGATGCTTATCATTACTACGAGAGGTTAACATCACCACCGGAATTTGGTTTAAGGTTTCATCTTGACGACGGTAACGGAGAAACTCAAACCCATTCATATTTGGCATTTCAATATCACAAATGACTACTCCCGTATTAGGATGTCGTTGTAACATGGAAATGGCTTCTCGCCCATCACCTGCTTGTAAAACTTGATAGCCTGCCCGTTGTAAGGAAAAGGTTAAGGTTTGCCGTTGGGTTGCAGAATCATCCACTACCAAAACCGTGGGAATTTGACTAGTCATGGAACGGGTGGTTTTGGTATTGACAACGGATGATTTTTGTGCCTGCTGAACAGATTCTAAGAGGGCAAAGGCATCCAACACAGGAACAATTTGGCCGTCGCCTAAAACCGTACAGCCTGAAACATAGTTCGGTGGCACGATCGCGCTGCCTAAAGATTTAATGACTAATTCTTGTTCCGTAATCACCCGATCCAGTTCTAAGGGAAATCGTTGTTCTCCTCGTCGTAAAATTAATAAAGGGCGCGATCGGTTTTGGGGTCGCTTCACTGCGCCTAAAGCCTGTAAATCCGGAGGGGAAGCAGGAACGGGACAATTATAGTCTAATAAGTCAGTTAGGGTATAAATGGGTAGGGCTCGTTCATGCCATTGCAGAAAGCGTTGATTGCCCGTATATTTGACTTGCTCCTCGGTGGGAACAATAATTTGCTCAATGCTATCAGACGGTAATGCCCAGATTGTCGTATCCACCAAAACAATTAATAATTTTGCCATGGATTGGGTGGTGGGCAGACTGAGGACAAAGGTGGTTCCCTTGCCGGGTTCAGAACGTAAGCTAATCCCTCCTTTTAATTCCCGAACTTGATCACGAACCACATCCAAACCCACACCGCGCCCTGATAAATCACTTACTTGTTTAGCAGTGGAAAATCCAGGTTCAAATAGGAAATTATATAACCGTTCTGCAGAATATCCCTTAATCTGTTCCTGATTTAAGAATCCTGTGCTAATTGCTTTCTCTTTTACCCCTTCCAGATTAATGCCACCGCCATCATCACTGACTTCAATAATGGTTTGATTCCCCTGATAATAAGCGCGAATGGCAATTTCCCCTTCTTCCGGTTTTCCGGCTTGCCGTCGCACCTCTGGAGATTCAATGCCATGATCAAAGGCATTACGAACTAAGTGTGTCAGCGGATCATATAGTTTCTCTAAAACACTTTTATCTACTCTGACGCCAGTTCCTTCTAAGCTCAAATGAGTGGGTTTTTCATACTGATAGGAAAACTCTCGTAAAATGCGTGGGAAGCGATCCAGAATATTACTCAAGGGCAACATCCGTGCCCAAATTAACTCATCCCTTAACTGCTCCAACATTTTACGCTTTTGTTGGAGAGTTTCATCAGAACGTTCTGCAAATAGGGAAATGTCTCCCACTGATTCTTCAATTTGGGAAGTTTCTTCTAATAATTCTTGTAGGGTGGCATTTAATGCCCCATATTGATCCAGTTCTAGGGTATCAAAGTCCACCTCTAAGACCGATTCAGGTTGTTCACTCCACTCATTAGAGGTATCTTCGCCATTACTGGTAGTCTTTTGTAAGGAAGAAGGCGTTTGGCTTCCCTGTCGGATAATTTCTTTATCGGAAAATTCTTGTAACCGCCCCACTAACCCTTGAAAGCGAGAAAAACGGTTCAATAATTCTTTTAAACTCCGTTGTAGTTGTTCGTTTTGTACCGCTAAGCTATTTCGTTGAATAACCAATTCCCCGAGCTGGTTATCCATTGCTTGTAAACGGTCAACATCGACCCGAATAGAAGGTTTTGAGGAAGGGCTTGGTGCTTGTTTTGGCGCGGAGGATTGTTGAGAAGTTTCCTCTTGTGAGGATTGGGAAGGAATGGGTGGCGTTGGTAGTTCTTGGGCTTGGGGTAATTGCTCGAAGTTTTCGTTAATTGCCTCCACTGCTTCGTCTAATGAGGCAGGAGGGGTTTCGGTTTCTTCTAGTTCGCTTGTTCCTTGTTCAATCTCCTCAGTATCAACTTCCCCAAATATGTCATCAGGATTGGCTGCTGTTTGCTCCTCAATAGAGACTTGTTCTATCTCAGGGGAGGCTTCTCCAAATACCTCATCAGGGCTGGTTATTTCTGCTTCAGACTCAGTATCAGCTTCCCCAAACACCTCGTCAGGATTGGTTTGTGTTTGCTCCTCAATAGAAACTTGTTCTATCTCAGGGGAGGCTTCTGATACTTGTTCCGATTCCAAAGAAGATGCCTCACTGCCAGCAGATTGGGCATAAGCTAGTAATTCCGCTGATGGTTCTCCACCACGTTGGCGATCGCCGTTTAAAAAGGCATCACGTCCCGCTTCTAAATCCCTCACCATTAATTGACCAATGGTTTGGGCGGAGTCAGGATAATTATCCAAGGCTTGCAAAGTGGTTTCTGCAATTTCGCCGAATCCTGTCAGTCCCACAATTTCTGCTAAGCCTGTAAACACTTCGGCTTGGGCGCGAATCTCCCCTACGATTTCATATTGCTCGGGTTGTGACAGAACGGTATTTAGATGTTCCAACCCTTGTTCCACATCCACCTCAAAGATGGAGGATGCCATATCCACCCCTAAATCTTGGGAACCGGGAACATAATCATTGCCCTTTTCCATGGCGTCTCCGAGATCATTTTCAATCTCAGAGAGGATGGCGTCTGCTTCTTCTTGGGCTTTTTCAGGGTCGTAGCTTCCCGTGTCAATTTGTTGCTTGAGGGGTCGTTGCAGACAGTCATATCCCTGTAACAGTTTCTGTTCAAACTCAGGGGTAATTTTGTCTTCGGCATGGTATAGGGCTTTGAAGATGTCTTCTAGGCGATGAGCAATGGATTGAATGCCATCTAAACCGACACCAGCCGCCCCTCCTTTAATGGAGTGGGCAGCACGCATAATGCCATGCACTTTAGCGGTACTATAGTCTTCCCGCAGTGTTAGAATCCCTGACTCAATTGTTTGTAAGAGTTCTTGGGCTTCTTCCACAAAGAAACGGTAGGCTTGGTCGCGGGTTTCTGGATCGAGGGACATAGCTTATTGATCAGGGGAACGTCACTACAAAGGGGGCGTAGCAAAGAAATCATCTCCTTATTCAACTTTGAACTGGGAGACGTTTTCTTGGAGGTTTTGAGCCGTTTTCAGCAATTCCTGGAAGGATTCCGATACTTGGGTGGCACTTTCCGAGGTTTGTTGCGCGATCGCGGCTACCGATTGAATGGTTTCGTTTACCTGTTGCGAGTCAGCAGACTGGGTTTTTGCCGCCTCGGCAATTTTGGTAACTAACTCATTAATTTGATCGGAGACTTGGGTAATCTGAGTGAGATTAGAACGGGCTTCTTCTACCAATTGTGTACCATTAACTACCTGTTCGGTTCCTTCGTCCATGGCAGTCACTACTTCGTTGGTTTCGTTTTGAATTTGATCCACTAAATTGGAGATTTCGGAAGTGGCATTAGCAGACTGCTGAGCTAGGGCACGAACTTCATCGGCAACTACAGCAAAGCCGCGACCTTGTTCCCCGGCACGGGCTGCCTCAATGGAAGCGTTTAATGCCAGCAAGTTGGTTTGGTCAGCGAAATTACTAATCAGGTTCACCACTTGGGAAATTTTCTGGGAAGATTCCCCTAACCGCTTCACTTTTTTCGAGGTTTCGGCAACCGTGTCGCGGATACTGTTAATGCCTTCTACGGTTCGGTTCATGGCATCATCCCCTGCTTTCACTGTTTCTGCCGATTTTTGGACGGCTCCTTCCGCTTCGGCAGCACTTTCGGCAACCGCGTTAATGGATTGGGTCATGGCTTCAATGCGATCGAGCGCTGTTTCAATTTCTTGAGACTGTTGGATTGCCCCTTGAGATAGTTCTTGCACTTGGGCTTCGTTTTTGGTTGCCGTATCTCCCACGGCTTTGGCAGCTTCTTGTACCTGTTTAACAATGCGCCGTAAGTTCTCAACTGTAGAGTTATAGGAGTCAGCAACCGTTCCAATTTCGTCTTCCGTGACACTGGCATTAATGGTTAAGTCCCCTTGACTAATGGGATCAACTTCCATCAGCAAATTCAGGGCACGTTGTTGCAGTTTTTCTTTCTCTTGTCGTTGTTGTTCTTCTGCGCGTTGCAAGTCTTCTAAGAAACTCACCCGTTCTTGTGCGCCACTAATTTCTACAGCAACCCGTTGCAAAAGGTCAATTTCTCGTTGTTTCCATTCATAGGGCTCTTGGCAATTATGAGCAATTAGTAACCCATCCAGGCTGTCCCGCACCACAATGGGAACGACTAAGTTAGCACGAATATCCAAGTCTCTCATTAATTGCAGATGGTCGGGATGGAAATCAGCATTTAAGACATCACTG
>JAHEOB010000412.1 GCA_018610095.1 Halothece sp. MAG | reverse complement strand
TCAACTAAACGTGGCCCTGGGCGATTGAAATAGGAATTTCCATCGGCAATATAAATTTGATTATTTTGCGCTGCTTTTAACTGAGATAAATCAAACTGTTCTGCTAAGACTTGGGATTCTAAACGGGTGCGCTCCAGATCAAAACCACAAGGGATAATAATCATGTAGTCAGGATTTGCCTCTAATAACGCATCCCAATTAATTTGATGGGAGCGCGATCCAATTTCATCTAGAACAGGTATTCCCCCTGCCATTTTGATTAATTCTGGCATCCAATTGCCTGCTGACATTAAGGGATTAATCCACTCAATAGCAGCAACGGTGGGACGGTTTTCCTTTGCAATTTCATCGGTAATGCGGGTACAAGCATCAACTCGTACTTGCAGATCACTGAGGGCTTGTTGGGAATCGACCCCCAACCGTTCTGCAACCTCTTTCATATCCGCCCAGATTTGGGTAAGTACATTTCCTTGTAACGAAATAATCTCAGGTTGACTAGAGATCATTTGCGAGGTTGCCTGTTGCACTTGCGCCAGGCTAACGGCACAAGCATCACATTGATCTTGAGTAATAATATGCGTGGGTTGCAGTTCGTTTAAAACATCAATATCAATTTCATAAATATTCAGTGCTGACTGCATTAAGTCTTGAACATCTTTTTCAATATCAGCACTATTTTTGTTAGAATCAAGGCGTGGTTTTGTGCAAACCGGTAAGGATTGAATCTCTGGGGGGTAATCACATTCGTGAGACCGTCCCACTAAGGCATCCGTTAAGCCTAAGGCAGCAACTGTTTCCGTTGCGCTGGGTAACAGGGAAACAATTCTTAAATGGTTAGATGTCATCATAACTAAAATCGGGGATAGAATTGACCACAAAAAGAAAAAATAATGCAGCGAAAATTTTCTCCTTACTTCTTTTTTAACTAAAATAAAATTAAGAATCAAGAAAGCATTAATTGTTTTCTATCCTTAGAAAGAGAATCCAAGCTCATTATTGAAGCGTGATTATCTTAGCAAAAAGACACAGTTAATTATGAAACGGTCACCTTATCCCCTCCAATTAACCATTTACCTGATTCCCATTGTGGGACTGATTCCCTCCCTCTGGACTTTATCTGGTCAAAATCAATCCTCTGACAAACGAGCCGTTAGTCGGTTATCGGTAACGCTGACAGTCTCATGGTTAATGGCTTATAGTGTTCTTAGCCTCGGAGAAACGTTAATGCCTTCTACCCTTTGGTCAATGCGCTTGCTCTATCTTAATGGAATATTAACCACTGGCTACTTTCTAATTGATTTGATTTTAGTGTTTCGGTTGTGGCAAGGGAAATCACCAAAAATACCTGGTTTGAGTGGATTAGCAAATCAGGTTTTTCGCTCAAAATTTTGATGACAGTTACAGGAAATTGAAATTATGATAATCGTTTTTTGTTATAAAAGCTCCTAAAATCAACACAAGCTATCATCTGTAACGAAATGGAACTGAGTGAACGTGAGTGTGAGGAAAACTGTGCAAGCTAAACGAGCCCAATCATCAGTCACCTATAAAAAAGTGCCCACTCGCCGAAAAAAGAAAAAATCACGCTCTCCCAATTGGTTTATTATGGGTTTGAGTTTATCTGCCATTGCCATGCTGTCAGCAACCGTTGGGGCTTTATTTGCAGTGGGGCTCTCTTCAAGACCGTTACAAGTCAAACCTCCCACTCCTGAACAAAAAGCTACCTTCAATTCACAGAAAGCGGTTTCTGACTCTCATCCGCTGCAAATGCCCCAATTAACACGTCCTGTTAATGTGTTGGTTTTAGGAACCAAAGTCCCCAATAATCAAAAAGCCAATAGTGTGGTCAATCCCTTTAAGGGGAATAGTGATGCCATTTTATTGCTTCGATTTGATCCTAGGAAAAATCGTTTAGCAGTTCTTTCGATTCCCCGAGATACGAAAGTGAATTTAGCCCGTCATGGAACTCAAAAAATTAATGCTACCAATCGCTTTGGGGGAGCTTCTTATAGTGCAGAAGTGATAAGTGATTTACTCGGCGGGATTGAGATTGATCGCTATGTTCGGGTCAATATTAAAGGAGTTGAACAACTCATTGATGCCTTAGGTGGCGTGGAAATGTATGTTCCCAAAGATATGCATTATGAAGATGCCAGTCAGGACCTTGCTATTCATTTAGAACAGGGACAACAAACCCTAGATGGAGAAACTGCCATTGAGTTTTTGCGTTTCCGTCAAGATCAATATGGAGATATTGGACGGGTACAACGGCAACAAATGTTTCTGCGAGCGTTGCAACAACAAGCCCTATCGAGTTCAACCTTAGGGAAATTACCCAATATTATTTCTGTTGTTAAATCGAATGTCGATACCAATTTGAGTGTAGAAGAAATGTTAGCATTAGCAGGGTTTGCCTCAGAACGAGAGCAACAAAATGTTGAAATGTTAATGTTACCAGGGGAATTTTATGATGTTGTTAACCGTGGTGAACAAAAAGAAATTAGTTATTGGTTGCCTCATGAACGTCAAATTCAAACGATGATGGCACAGCATTTTGGTGTCGATAATAATTATGCCTATCGCAATCGCAATCAACAAGTTTCCCCCAATATTCGGATTGCCATTCAAAATAGTACCGATCATTCAGCAGCTGTTCGTTCGGTGACTCAGCAGTTACAAGAAGAAGGGTTTCATAATGTTTATAAAGGTTCACCATGGCCAAAACCTCTTGAAACAACGCGAATTATTGCTCAAACAGGGAATGTGGAAGCAGCAGAAGCCGTTGCTGAGGCGTTAGGTGTGGGAGAAGTGCGCGTCGAAAGTACAGGGGAACTTAATTCTGTCGTTAGTATTCAGTTAGGCCAAGATTGGTTAGAACAACAATCTAAGACTTCTAGGAAATTGCAATTGCCTGAAACAATTGCACAAGTTAACTAAGGGATGCTAGCGGTACAATAAATAGAGAAACCGCTTAACAGTAAATGCTAATTTCTTTAAGAATCGAGAATTTTGCCCTTGTTGACCAACTGGAACTTGATTTAGGAACAGGCTTAAATGTTCTGACAGGAGAAACGGGAGCCGGTAAATCCATTATCCTTGATGCCATTGATGCTGCTTTAGGTGGAAAAGTTAGTAGTCGTTTAATTCGCACTGGTAGTGAACGGGCGTTAGTGGAAGCAACGTTTTCTCTGACTCCTAGCATTCAAACTTGGTTGCAACAACAGGATATTGAAGCCCTTGATGATGGAACAGTGGTTTGTAGTCGAGAAATGTCACTCAAGCGCAGTGGGCTACGATCGCGCTCTCGGGTGAATGGGGTTTTAGTGAATCGGCAATTAATGAATCAGTTAAGAGCGCAGTTGGTAGAGATTACAGCACAAGGGCAAACGGTGGCGTTGATGGTTCCTGCTCGACAACGGGAATTGTTAGATACTTATGGGGGCTCGGATTTATTAGCGCAACGGAACAAGGTGGCAACGGCTTACGAAACTTATCGTGAGTTACAGGAAACCTTAGAAATTCGTCGTCAGTCGGAACAAGAACGGTTACAACGCCTCGATTGGATTCATTATCAGTTAGAAGAGTTACAGGCAGCTAATTTAGAGAGTGAAACCGAATTAGAGGAATTAGAACAAGAGCGCGATCGCTTGCTTCATGCAGTGGAGTTACAACAATTAAGTTATCAAGTTTATCAAACCCTTTATCAACGAGAGGATGATGCCCAAGCTGGCACGGATATTCTGACGGAAGCAGAAAATTTACTCACCGAAATGGTGGAATATGATAGCCAACTGCATCCTGTTTTGGAAATGGTGCAAACGGCGATGACGCAAATTGTGGAAGCAGGGCAACAGATTTATTCCTATGGGGAAGGGTTAGAATCCGATCCGCAACGGTTGGCTGAAGTGGAAGAACGGATTCGCACCCTCAAACAAATTTGTCGCAAATATGGGCCAACGCTCGGTGACGCGATCGCGCATCAAAAGGCTTTGCAAGAAGAATTGGATACTTTGAATGATTCGGAACAATCCATTGAAGCCCTGGAAGAAAAAACTGAAATCGCCTATAAGGAATTAGTTGAAGCCTGTCAGGTATTGAGTCAACAACGGCAAGAAGCAGCCACGCAGTTACAAGAGCAATTGATTGCGGAATTAAAGCCCTTAGCTATGGAAAAGGTGCAATTTCACTGCAGCCTTACTCCCATTTCACCGACCCCGCAGGGGGCAGAACAGGTAACTTATTATTTTAGTCCTAACCCTGGGGAAACACCAAAACCGCTTTCCGAAACCGCATCTGGGGGGGAAATGACTCGTTTTCTTCTCGCCTTAAAATCTTGTTTTTCTCAAGCAGATCAGAAAGTACAAACCTTAGTGTTTGATGAAATTGATACCGGTGTTTCCGGGCGCGTGGCAAGCGCGATCGGGCAAAAATTACGACAACTAGGGCAAACTCATCAAGTGCTTTGTGTGACACACCAACCGTTAGTGGCTGCTATGGCAGATAGTCATTTTCGGGTGGAAAAACAGTTTTCCTCCTCTCGTACGGTTGTCTCAGTGTTGAGTTTAAATGATCGCGAGACTCGACGGGAAGAGTTGGCACAATTAGCAGGGGGATATTCTAATGAAAACGCGATCGCGTTTGCAGATTCTCTTCTGCAACAAGCTGAAAATTGAGATGTTAACATCCGAAAAAAAATAACTATGTCTTTTAATTATCCTGAAACGCCAAAAGTTGACCAAGTTGACAATTATCATGGCATTGAAGTTGCCGATCCCTATCGCTGGTTAGAAGACCCTGATTCTAGGGAAACCCAAGACTGGATCGAAAAACAAAATGAAATGACGTTTAATTTTTTAGAACAAATTCCAGAACGAGAGACGATTAAACAACGTCTTACGAAACTCTGGGATTATGAAAAATATGGCATT
>JAHEOB010000411.1 GCA_018610095.1 Halothece sp. MAG | reverse complement strand
TAGATGACATGGGACCAGGGTTTCGCCTACTTTGGCTCTATCCTGATGGAACATTTGAAACCCATGTTAAACGAACCGCATTTAATTATACCCTAGATTTAGCAGCAACGGGTTATTAAATACTGTTGTTGGATGGAAACTTAACAAGCATTAATTAATTAATTTTTTTTATGACCGCAACGACATCGACTGGCAAGAAACTAATTCGTCTAGGAACTCGCAAAAGTAATTTAGCAATGGTGCAAACCCATTGGGTTCAAGATGCACTGCAACAACAGTTTCCTGATTATGAATTTGAAATTGTTTCTATGAAAACCCAAGGGGATAAAATCCAAGATGTCTCCTTGTCTAAAATTGGTGACAAAGGGTTATTTACCAAAGAATTAGAATTAGGGCTCCTCAATAACGATGTGGATTTAGCAGTTCACTCCCTGAAAGATTTACCCACTCAACTGCCAGACAACTTGATGTTAGGTGGGATAACAAGTCGCGAAAATCCCGCCGATGCCCTCGTTTTAAATGAAAAATATCAAGGATATACCATTGATACCCTTCCAGCAGGAGCCGTTGTGGGAACCTCTTCCCTACGTCGTTTAGCGCAACTACGCCATCATTTCCCACATCTAGAATTTAAGGATGTCAGAGGCAATCTCAATACTCGCTTGCGGAAAGTTGATTCCGGTGATTATGATGCCCTCGTTTTAGCAGTGGCTGGTTTAGAACGCTTGGGAATGGGCGATCGCGTTGCTCAATCTATTCCGGGAGATTATTCCATGCATGCGGTTGGGCAAGGGGCATTAGGCTTAGAATGTCGTGAAGGGGATAATGAGATATTAGCAATTATTCAAGCCATTGAAGACCCCGAAACCCGTGATCGCACTCTCGCCGAACGAGCCTTTTTACGAGAACTAGAAGGCGGCTGTCAAGTTCCCATTGGTGTCAATAGTTCCATTGTGGAAAATCAATTAACCTTAACTGGCATGGTGGCAAGTTTAGATGGGCAACAGTTATTAAAAGATACCATTAGCAGCGATCGCGCCAATTATGAAACCATAGGCTACAATTTGGCACAGAAATTGCGAGAGAAAGGGGCACAACCGATTTTAGATGAAATTTTTGCACAAGTGGATCGACAATAGGTAAGATGTGCCATGGTCCGTGCCAGTAATGGGCAACCATTCGATACAATATTATGCAGATTACATTAATTAATTGTGCAGATTCGTATTAGGGGAAAACAACAAGGAGTCTCATGGGGAGAGTTGTCGGGATCGACCTAGGAACTACCAACTCAGTTGTCTCTATAACCGAGGGCGGGAAACCAGTGGTGATTGCCAACGCCGAAGGCACACGGACAACCCCCTCTGTAGTTAGCTTTAATAAAGATGGAGAACTACTTGTCGGTCAAATGGCACGCCGACAAGCGGTACTGAATCCTCAAAATACCTTTTTTGGGGTGAAACGCTTCATGGGACGCAAATATTCCGAATTAAGTGCTGCCAGTAAAAAAGTGCCTTACACCGTTCGTCGGGATAATGACGGAAATGTTAAATTTCGTTGTCCGCGATTGAAAAAAGAATTTGCCCCTGAAGAAATCTCGGCACGGATTTTACAAAAATTAGTCCAAGATGCCAGCCGTTATTTAGGGGAGCCCGTAACGCAAGCGGTGATTACTGTTCCCGCCTATTTTAATGATTCGCAACGACAAGCTACCCGTGATGCTGGGCGCATTGCTGGGCTAGACGTGTTACGGATTCTCAATGAACCCACCGCCGCTTCCTTAGCTTATGGTTTAGATCAAGAAGAAAATAGTGTGGTGTTGGTGTTTGACTTAGGCGGGGGCACGTTTGATGTTTCTCTTTTAGAAGTGGGGGATGGTGTCTTTGAAGTGCGCTCCACTAGTGGTGACACCCAATTAGGGGGCAATGATTTTGATGAAAAAATTGTTAATTGGCTTGCGGATCAATTTTTAGAACAAGAAGGCATTGATCTGCGGCGCGATCGACAATCCCTGCAACGGCTGTCAGAAGCAGCAGAAAAAGCCAAAATTGAACTGTCTGGGGTAAATGTCACGGAAATTAATTTACCCTTTATTACCGCTAGTGAAAGTGGCCCCAAGCATATTGAGACGCAACTAACGCGATCGCAGTTTGAGGGGCTTTGTGAGGATTTGATCGAACGGTTACGCCGTCCCCTAAAACGAGCGTTCAAAGATGCCCAACTCCGTCCTTCCGATGTCGATGAGGTGGTACTGGTTGGGGGCGCAACACGAATCCCCATGGTGCAAGAGATGGTTCGTGACTTAATTGGAATTGAACCCAACCAAAACGTTAATCCCGATGAAGTGGTGGCGGTTGGGGCTGCCATTCAAGCAGGGATTTTAGCAGGAGAAGTGAAAGATGTCTTACTACTGGATGTTACGCCCCTCTCCTTTGGCATTGAAACCATTGGGGGCGTAATGAAAAAACTGATTCCCCGCAATACTCCCATTCCCGTTCGTCGCTCCGATGTTTTCTCCACCAGTGAAAACAATCAAACCATGGTGGAAATCCATGTTTTGCAAGGGGAACGAGAAATGGCATCTGAGAATAAATCCCTAGGTCGATTTAAACTGACGGGGATTCCCCCAGCCCCCCGAGGCGTTCCCCAAGTGTTAGTCTCCTTTGATTTAGATGCCAATGGGATTTTAAATGTCACGGCACTTGATAAAACCACAGGGCGAGAGCAAAGTGTCACCATTCAGGGAGCTTCAACCTTATCGGAAAACGAAGTGAATCAGATGATTAAAGATGCAGAGGAAAATCTTCGCATTGATCAAGAACGTCGGGAGCGTGTGGAAAAACGGAATCGTGCCGAAGCCCTTGCTGATAGTGCCCAACGTCGTTTGAAAGAAGTGGCTCTGGATTTTGGAACGCAATTTGCCAGTTACTATCGCCGTCGCATTGAATCCCTGATTGAAGAACTGCGCGAAAGTTTACAGCGTGATGATGAACGTGGCATCGATCGCGCTCAATCTGATTTGCAAGATGCCCTTTATGAACTGAACCGAGAAGTGCGTTTACAATACGAAGATGAAGAAGATGATATCTTTGGTACCATTAAGCGTACATTTCTCGGGGATGAAGAACAGGAGCGGATTCGACCTTATCGAGAGGAGTCTCCCCGAACTCGTCCACCGCGTCGTTCTCGCTACGAATTTGAGGATGATGACTATTATGATGATTATGAGCCGCGTTCCCCTCGTCGTTCCTCTCGTCGCCGTCGTATGGAATATGAAAACGATTGGGATGAAGAAGATGATGATTGGTTCTAATGGTTAATAACTGCTGGATGATTAATATCAGCAGGAAGTGAGCAAACAGCTTGTCTCAGGTATGAAAAACTTTCGTGATTATTATGAAATTTTAGATGTTTCCCCTGATGCAACCGTGGATGAAATTAAACGGGCTTATCGACGGTTAGCCCGCAAATACCATCCTGATGTTAATCCAGGAGATAAAAAAGCCGAGGAGACATTTAAAGACTTAGTGGAAGCCTATGATGTTCTTTGTGATCCTGAAAAACGGCAAAAGTATGATGAGTTAAATCGTAATCAAAAAACTCGTCGTCGTGGCAAAGGCGGTTCTGGGAATCGGCGCTACGGGGAAGACTTTAATAATTTTGTGGAACAAACCTTAGGAAAACGGGGACGCAAATCGAATCAAACTCGCACCCAAACTGAGCGTCGAGTGTCTCAAAATGATAGCAACCCTTATCGCCCAGGTACGAGAAAAACCGCTTATAAAGCAACCGAACAAAGTGATTCTGAACAAGAGCGTCCCCGGGATGTGGAAGCACGGTTAAAACTTCCCTTAGAAAAAGCCTATAAAGGGGGGCAAGAGCGAATTCGCCTCGAAGATGGACGTTCCCTAGAAATTGATATGCCTTCAGCAATGATTGATGGGCAACAGATGCGGTTACGAGGACAGGGGATTGCTGGGGGGGATTTATATTTAACCATTACCATTGCTTCCCATTGCTTTTTTCAGTTACAAGGTAAAGATATCTTTTGTCGAGTTCCTGTCACTCCCAGTGAGGCGTTTTTTGGGGGGGCAATTAAAGTCCCTACCCTTGATGGGTTAGTGCAAATGTCGATCCCCAGTGGGGTCAAATCTGGGCAACGGTTACGGTTAGCGAATAAAGGATATCCTGTGGATGGTGAACGAGGGGATCAATTGGTAGAAATTCAAATTGTTGTTCCCTCCAACCCCAGTGATGCTGAAAAAGAGTTGTATCAAAAGCTAAGAGACGTGGAAAATTGGAATCCCCGTGAGTCAATCCTCCAAAATCGAAATAAAGAAAAATCTTCCTGATTAAGAATGATCGGCAATATAGGTTTCCAGAAATTGTTTCATGGGTGGTTTATTATCAATGGCTGTAAATCCAGCTTGTCTTGCTTGTTCTAAAACGGTTTCTGTACTTTTGCCTTGACGCGTTGCTAAGTAGGCTAACACCATGACCCCTGCCCGTAAAGCACTACCACAATGGACTAAAATGGGTTTATCCAATTCATCCAGTTGCGTTAAAACTTGATCCGCCGTCTCATTTAAGGTGTTAGGGGAAACAGGAATATTGACATAATTTAATCCTGCTGATTCTGCTTGTGTTTGTTCATCATGGAGAAATCCTTCTTCTCCAGGGGCTCTTAAATTAACAACAGATTGGTATCCTTGTTGTTTAGCAGTTTGCAATTGTTCTGAGCTCACTTGACCCGCGATCGCGAACTCTGGAGAAAGATTAATGGCATTATTCATAATCTGTCACTAATCCCAATCCAACAAATCACTCAATCTTAGCTTAACAAAATGTGATGTCAATGACGAAAACGCAAGTTCCTTGAAATTTACCCCAATTTGGTGATTAACCGAATCTCAGTTACAATCATTGAGAAGTTCCTTGCCAGCATTGTTATTTATGACCCTGAAACGCTTTGTTCTCATTCTGCTAACTCTCGTGGTGATTGGGAGAATGCTGTTATCTTTAGGCAGTAGTTTATCACAGCCACAAATTCAAGCTCGACTAGAATTATATCAAGCTAATTTATCCCTACAAGTTACCACCTTAGAAACGCAAAATCAGGAGTTCTCCATCGAAAGCTTATTAGGAGAAACGCCTTATGCCGATGCGGAACAAAAGTATCAGGAAACGCTAGAATTGGCTAAAAGCCGTCGCGAAACGATCCGAGCGCAATTACAGTCTCTCTCGGCTAATGAATTAACCCCCTCCGGCGTCAGTTTCGCCCAAGTACCCGATCTATCTCCTGAACAACAGGAACTGAGAGACTCCCTTGAACAAGTCAATCAATTCATTGCTACATTAAAACTTAAAACTGGCATTTTAGAAGCGAAACAAGGAAAAATTGACGATGCCATTGCAATTTGGCAAGCGGTTCAACAAGAATTTAGGGGGGAATCCCAAAACATTTCACAAGTTGCAAACATTTTAGAAGGATTATGGCAAAATCCGCCGCAAATTGCGAACAATGCCGAAACTGAAATTAAACAAGAACTAGACGGATGGTTCGAGTATCAAGCGTTAACGCGATTATACGAACAACAAAATAATGAAACAGCCCTTGCTTCCATTCAAGCAGCCCAACAGGAAAAAGCGGAAAAAGCATTCTTTCAGTTAGCTATAGTTAGTTTAATACCTTTAATTGGTGGATTAATTGGGTTTGGATTACTGCTATTTTTATTGGTGCAATGGTTCCTTAAAAAAGAACAAGCCATTCTTGCTACTAATCAAAATACCGCTTGGGAAACCCCTTGGAATTGGGAAATTACTTGGCAAGTGCTTGTAGTAGGATTTTTCTTTTTCGGACAAATTTTCTTGCCCTTACTAATAGCAAGTTTAGGATTGAATCCCACGGGATTAGGCATTCGGGGTAAAGCCTTCTATGTTTTAGCAACCTACATTTTAATGACAGCAGGAGGGCTAACCGTTCTTTACTTCTCCATTCGCAATTATTTTCCCCTCCCCCAAGATTGGTTTCGCTTCAAGGGGAATCGTTGGTTCATTTGGGGAATTGGTGGCTATTTAGTTGCCATTCCCTTAGTTTTATTGATTTCAATCATTAATCAACAAATTTGGCAAGGGCAAGGCGGAAGTAATCCCTTACTGTCTTTAGCCCTACAAGCCCAAGATAGTGTTGCCTTATTAATCTTTTTCACCACTGCTGCGATTCTTGCGCCCATTTTCGAGGAGATTATCTTTCGAGGATTTTTACTGCCCTCTCTAACCCGTTATTTTCCTGTTTGGGGGGCGATCGCGCTGAGTAGTTTACTATTTTCCATTGCGCATTTGAGTTTGTCAGAAGTGTTACCGTTAGCGGTATTGGGAATTGTGTTAGGGGTCGTTTATACCCGATCGCGCAATCTCCTTGCTCCCATTGTGGTTCACAGTCTTTGGAATACGGGCACGTTACTGAGTTTATATATCTTAGGAGGGAGTGTGGAATAGCCAACTTGACTAATCTTAAATGACGGTATGAATGGGAACAACTTGCACGACACAATTACTATAACCTAGGGCTTGCAAGGAATTAACAAAATGGGGAGTCCAAACCGTTTCTTGGACGGGAAGATTTTGCTGTTTTAGAATTTTGATAAGGCGCGATCGCGCTACTCCAGCTAATGCCTTATTAACGATAGGTGTCCACCAAATACCATCTTTCCATCCCCACAAATTTCCGGTAGTGGTTTCTAACCAATTCCCATCTTCATCCACTAAAATCGCTTCTTGCGCCCCTTTTTCTTTTGCTGTTTGCAAGGCAAACCAATTACTTAAATAATTCCCAGTTTTATAGTTAGGAAAACTGCGACGAAAGTGACGTTCTTGGGCTAACCACGCAGTAATTCCTTGTTGTTGTCGTTGCGCTAAATCTGTTGGTAAATTTCGTCCAGTAATCCATTCTCGCCCATCAGGAAATAACGTCATCCGAACCACTGGAAAATGTTGACTTAAATCCTGTGCCCCCTCTCGAAGTTTTTGCCAATTAGGGGATTGCCAATTAAAGGCTTTAATGGATTCTGATAAGCGATGACAATGATCCTGCCATTGGGTTAATTCGTGATCTAAATTGTTTTCATACACTCGCATGGTGGTGAAAACGGTTGCCCCATACAATAACCCAGGATCGCTAATGGAAAGGGTAATGGTTCCTTCAGTTAGGAGTTCGCCATTATACCAATGAATCATGTTGTTGGAATGAGTGATGAGACTATGGCTTTATTGAAAATTGCTCGTTTAGGTCACCCTATCATTCGTGGCAAAACCGAATCCGTCTCCAAAGAAGAATTACAAACGCCAGAAATCCAAAATTTAATTGATTCTATGATTGAAACCATGAGAGATGCCAATGGCGTAGGCATTGCAGCACCGCAAGTGCACTCTCCCAAGCGCATTATTGTGATTGAAGTCTCTCCTGATAATCCACGCTATCCGCAAAAGGGGTTAATTCCCCTGACAGTAATTGTTAATCCCACCATTGTTTCTCAATCAGATGATTATGAACAGGATTGGGAAGGGTGTCTTAGTGTTCCTGATTTGCGAGGGAAAGTTCCCAGATCAACGTCCTTACAAGTCTCAGGGCGCGATCGCGATGGCAATCCCCTTGAATTTGAAGCGAAAGGCTTTTTTGCCCGTGTTATCCAACATGAAGTGGATCACTTAGAAGGGAAAGTGTATTTAGATCGTTTACCCGATATGAGAACCCTAACCTTTTCACGGGAATATGAAAAATATTGGAAATCTAAGGAATAAAGGGGTTTAATCGAGCAAGGGGTGGGGCTGGCTATAGCGATCGCGCTGCTTAACAGGATACAATCGAAATCGCAAGCGATAAAAAAAAGTTTACTCAGCACTGTTGAACCTTTGGTAGTGGATTCGCAAGCAACCTTTCCCATTGAATTTGATCCCATAGAAGACGCTCTGGCAGCATTTCGATACGGTCGTCCCGTTGTTGTGGTTGATGACGAGAACCGCGAGAATGAAGGGGATTTAATTTGTGCTGCCCAATTTGCCACCCCTGCCATGATTAATTTTATGGCGGTGGAGGCACGGGGGCTCATTTGTCTTGCGATGACAGGCGATCGCTTAGATGCCCTCGATTTGCCTTTAATGGTTAGAGAGAACACCGATAGTAATCAAACCGCCTTTACCGTTAGCATTGATGCGGCAAAACACTTGGGCACCACCACAGGGATTTCTGCCGAAGATCGCGCCCGCACGATTCAAATTGCCATTAATCCCACCGCCGGGCCGGAAGATTTAGCCCGTCCCGGTCACGTATTCCCTATTCGCGCTAAAGAAGGCGGGGTCTTAAAACGGGCAGGGCACACGGAAGCTGCTGTTGATCTGTGTCGATTGGCAGGACTCACCCCAGCAGGGGTCATCTGCGAAATCCAAAACCCTGATGGCACGATGGCGCGTTTACCGGAATTATCGGAATATGCCAAAACCCATAACCTGAAACTGATTAGTATTGCCGATTTAATTAGTTATCGCCTGCAGCACGATCGCTTTGTTTATCGGGAAACCATTTGCAATTTACCCACGCAATTTGGAGATTTTCAAACCTATGCTTATCGCAATGAAATGGATAATACAGAACACATTGCCATTGTCAAAGGCGATCCTGCAACCTTTGCCGAAGAACCGGTGATGGTGCGGATGCACTCGGAATGTTTAACGGGAGATGCTTTGGGATCATTGCGCTGTGACTGTCGGATGCAGTTACAAGCAGCGTTGAAAATGATTGAAAATGCTGGCAGAGGTGTGGTGGTCTATCTCCGTCAAGAAGGGCGGGGCATTGGATTAGTGAATAAATTAAAAGCCTATTCGCTACAGGATATGGGCTTGGATACGGTGGAAGCCAATGAAAAGCTGGGATTTCCTGCGGATTTAAGGGACTATGGTATGGGAGCGCAAATGCTCAATGATTTGGGCATTAAACAAATTCGTCTTATTACCAATAACCCCCGTAAAATTGCGGGTTTAAAAGGCTATGGCTTAGAGATTGTGGAGCGGGTACCGTTGCTGATTGAAGCCACTGACTATAATTCCGTCTATTTGGCAACCAAGGCAAAAAAAATGGGACATATGTTGCTGCAAACCTATTTAGCCAGTGTTGCTATTGATTGGCGAGATAGTGTGCAATCAGTGACGGATCGCTATCAGCTTTTGGAACGATTGCGGGAGTTAGCCAATGATTATCATTTGTTAGTACAGGAAGAAGCCCGCCCTGTCGCGATCGCGCTGTTTGGAACCCCTGATTTGACGGTTCATTTTGGCTTTGACCAACCAAATCTAGCACATCCCGATTGGTACACCAACCCCACCCATCCTTATGTGATTGCCCTGAGCAAGATTTTAGATGATATTGTCAGTTGGGAAGAAGTCAAGCGCGTGGAATTTTTAATTTCTTCGGGGAATGACCCCATGACAGGGTTACAAGTTAAACTCAACCGTGAACCCCATCCTAAAGGGGAAAAACCGTCTTCTGTGTCGGCGTCTCTAGCCCCACAAACGATTTATAGTTTTATCACTGAGTGAACAATTCCCCACTATCTTGTTGTTGATCAACCAGAGATAATAAATCTTCAATACTTTTTAAGTTGGGATCGCCAGCTAAATAACTAATGCCACGGTGTAGATGTAACCGCAACTGTTGGGCAAGGGTTTGTTGATCCGTTGCCAAACCATCTTGATAACACCGTTGCTTAAGGGCAAGCAGTAATAAATCGGCAATTTCCCCCCCAAACACCCGCCAAGTCAGTTCTAAGTTACTATCAGCAGGAATGGGAACGATTGAGGGTTGCGTTGGTTCGGCAAGAGAACGACAAAATCCCCAACGACACAAAATGTTCCACTGTTCGATTTTGGTATAACGTTTCAGTTTAATCAGTTGATCACGACCGCTTTTAGAAAGGCGGATGCGTTCCAGAGGG
>JAHEOB010000410.1 GCA_018610095.1 Halothece sp. MAG | reverse complement strand
CAAATCCTTCTTTTGCCAACATTTGCCCTACTGTCATGGTGGCTAATAATTCTAAAATATTGGCTAAGCCTAAATCTTGGAGCCATTCTGAGTTGTAGCGAATTTCTAATCGCCCAGGGGTATCAAAATCAAGAATCGGTTGTAATTGTTCCAAATAGGTTTGGGCATTGGCTTCCACTTCTTCTGGGGTCAGTTGTTGGCGAACTTCTGATTTACCAGTGGGATCACCAATTTGGGCAGTAAAATCACCAATGATTAATACTGCAGTATGACCGGCATCTTGAAACGCTCGTAATTTGCGAACCGGAATGGTGTGTCCTAAGTGAAGATCTGTTCCTGTGGGATCAATGCCTAATTTGACCCGTAACGGACGTTTAAAGGATTGTAAACGAGTTTCTAAATTTTCATCAGGATGATCGGAGTCAGGTTGGGAAGGAAAAATTTCTGTTGTACCGCGATCGAGCCAATTGAAAGACATAGTGTTTAAAAGTTTT
The DNA here is from genome assembly GCA_018610095.1 of Halothece sp. MAG. GTDB lineage: Bacteria > Cyanobacteriota > Cyanobacteriia > Cyanobacteriales > Rubidibacteraceae > Halothece. The sequence continues at coordinate 4,173 of JAHEOB010000410.1, read as the reverse complement.
GATCAGATGACCGTTTGCTTATTTTAAAGAAAATTAGCCTCAAAAGACCAAGGAAAGCGCGATCGAAGCGGTACAATGGAATGCTGATTGAGATAAGGTAAGGATTTACAAGTAAAATGATTTCCACGAACGACTTCAGAACTGGCTTAACCATTGAACTCGATGGCACTGTTTGGCGTGTTGTTGATTTTTTGCATGTTAAACCCGGTAAGGGATCAGCATTTGTGCGCACTAAATTAAAAAATGTGCAAAATGGTAATGTTATGGAACGTACGTTTCGGGCTGATGAAACCGTGCCCAAAGCGACGCTAGAAAAACGCTCCATGCAGCATACTTATAAAGAAGGGGATGAACTGGTCTTTATGGATATGGAATCCTTTGAAGAAGTGCGGATAACCCCAGATCAAATCGGTGATAGCGCCAAATATATTACCGAAGGCATGGAAGTGAATGCGGTTTACTGGGAAGGCAATCTTTTAGAAGTGGAAGTTCCGCAAACCGTTGTTTTAGAAGTAACTGATACTGATCCTGGTGTTAAAGGCGATACGGCAACAGGAGGCAGTAAACCCGCAACTTTAGAGACAGGGGCACAAGTGAGTGTGCCATTGTTTATTTCAGTGGGGGAACGCATTAGAATTGATACGCGTGATGGCAGCTATACAGGGCGTGAATAAGCTCGATTTGTCTCTAACCCCCTCTAATTGGGAAAATAAAATGAAAACTGTTGAATAGGATATATGATTGGTGTCAATAGACTTTAAAGAAATTCGTGAACTCCTAAACGCTATTTCTCAAGCAGATGTTGCCGAATTTAGCCTCAAAAGTGAACAGTTTGAGCTTACTGTTCGCAAAGGGGTCGCCGCTACCCCAACTGAAGCCCCCGTTCAATCAACTCCTCAACCAACACCATCCCAACCGGCACCATCTGCGACCACACCATCAGAAGAAACAACCACTTCTGATTCCGATGAAACGGAATGGCATAATGTTATCTCTCCCATTGTGGGAACCTTCTATGAAGCACCGTCACCTGGGGAATCCCCTTTTGTCAAAGTCGGTGATCATGTTGAGGCTCATCAAATTGTTGGTATTGTTGAGGCGATGAAAATCATGAACGAAATCGAAGCAGATGTTTCGGGGCAAGTTATGGAAATCAACGTCAAAAATGGTGAACCTGTGGAATATGGGCAAACGCTGATGCGAATTAAGCCCGATTAATCCTTAAAGTTGATAATTTTCCTCAAATTTTTCTCTGGTTAGGGGTTGAGGAACGTAAATTCCTTCTCCCCCTAAATACTCTAATGGTTCACCTTCCACGTCTAACCACACCTTTGCCTCGGGCTTAATACTGCTTGCTGTATAAAGCACTTGTGCTAAACGACCTTGCATGGAAGTCGTTCCCCCTCCATGGATAAATTCTTCTGATAAATTAATATAAATGCCATCATCACGAATACTGACATTTTGCAGTTGGGTATCTTCGGGAATCGTGCTGGCGTATTCAGAGTTATCAGTCCCTGCCAATAACTCATTGAAAGCCTGTTCTAACAGATAAACCTCGTTGTTGCCCTCAGAGGGTTCAAAAACCTGAACATTTTCATTGTCCGTCGGCTTTTCTGGGTTGATGGGTTGTGCTACAAGTTCTACGCCATCAGCAGTGCTTTTCAGCCAATAAATTTCTGCTTTCGGTTCCTCTGAAGAAGGTGTTTTGGAAGATTGGTCACTAGAGGTTCGTAGTTGTTCTGGTACCCAAGCAGGCAATGATTCGCCACTGAGACTACTCCAAGCCCACCACGCTGCAACACCTCCTGTAAGCACAACGATACTTGAGATGCCAGCAATCAATCCTGTAGAAAACTGATGCTCTTTTTTTTGCTCTTGCATAGTTACCTTTTACACTCAGTCGTTCACTTAAGGAAGAAAAAGAGACAAAACTGCTTTTTGCAAGTGTTCCCTACTCGCCTGCAGTTTCATTGGCAACTTGTACAAACGCTGCCAATTTTAACTCATCTTCTTGTATTTTCAATTGTAAAACTCGGGCGATTATTTCTTGTTGTTCTAAATCAGCTAAATTAAAGTCCTGTTTAAGTTTTTGATTAATGGCATTACTAACACCATTGACTAATCGTTGCAAGGCTGGTTCCTCATTAACGATTAAGTTGGGTTCCACCAGAGTCACGTATTTTCCTTGTTTGACAGTTAATCCCGACTCCAACCCCAAAGTAATCTCTCGAACTTGGTCTGGATTTTGGTTACGAGAAATCCGAAGGTCAAACGTAACTGCTACACGATTAGCATCCAAAAAATCCACCTCCAAGCGCAATAATTCGTAACGTTGATTCTGATTCTGAGTTATTTGATTGACAAGGGTTTGGATTCTGGCTTCGATTTGGGCTTTTTGAGAAGGAGCATTGAGAAACTGATTGAGGTCATTTTCACGAATTGTCACTTGGAAAGCCCCTCGAAACGGTTGCTGCAATGCTTGCTGAATCTGAGGGATAGAAGAAATTTCTCCTGAGGTAATGGGGCGGATGTCAACGGCAATGGGATCAGTTTCCAAGGCAAAGGAATGAATCCGAAGATGAGGCGTTAGTTGTAACCCTTCACTGGCAATTCGCAGGCGTTGAACCTTGCCTTGTAAGAAGCGATAACTGGGGACATTATCCACTCGCACTTCTAAGGTTTCTACATCCCTGAGTTGGGAACGAATTTTGGATTCTAATCTTTGATCAACGATTAATCCCACTGGGGAAAGGGTGGTCATCAAACTGGCAAGAAAAATTGAGAGAAACGCCATTACTGATAATCTAAATTTTCAGAATAGTTCTGCATCGAATAATAATTTTCTAGAGAGGTTGTATCTTGCGCTGCTTCCGAGATTGAGGCTTGACTGGATTGGGTTAAATAAATGCCGGTTAGCACTACCGCAAATCCTAACCAAGTGGTCAGGGTAATGCTTTCCATAAAGATCATCCAAGCTAGAATTGCACTGACAATGGGTTCTAATAGCAAAAAGACCGATACAAAACTTGAGGAAAAAACATTCATGCTTTGAGCCAGTAAACGTTGACCTAGCCCTTCACTAATAATACCCAAACCAATTGCCGCTAATAAGGCAGTGGGAGTAGTGGGAAACAGTTGACCTTCACTGAACCACGTAATGGGAATTAATAACACTGAGCCTACACCACAACGCCAAAGTAAAATCGTTGTTGCCGAAAAGCGCGATCGCAGCTGTTCTACCATTAGAAAGTAAATTCCTAAAAAGACAGCTGATAAAACGGCATAGGTATCACCCATAAAAGAACCTTCTCCCATGCCACTTAAGTCTTCTAATCCTAAAGTAATTGCTCCAGTTAAGGCAATACTCATACCGATCAAAAATTTAGCGTCAAACCGTTTGCCAAAAACCAGCCAACTGCCTAAGGTCGTGAAAATTGGGGTAAGGTTATTGAGCAGCATGCTTTTCGCAACGGTAGTATGTTGTAAGGAGATTGCCCACAACACTAAGGAGGAAATGGTAACGACCCCAATGAGTCCTAATAACAACCACTGTTGCTTACTGACATCTTGATAGGTACTGGTTTCATCACTGCTAGGAGATAATTGTTGACTGAGAAATTGCCCGAACCCAAAACAAAGGAAGAAAATAAAAAGACGATTAAAGACGGTTCCATTGGGGCCGAGTTCGGTTTCGCTGAAGCGAATAAAAATGGGCGCAAACGAAACGGATAATAAGGCGAAAATTAAGGTAAAAAAGGCAAGCAGAGAAGAGCGATTAAGATTTGACAGTCTTTGCATCATCGATTTCCTTGTTTTATTGATCCCCATCAGCACATATTTATGGCAATTGGTAACCATAAACAGTGTAATGAAGTACAACATGAAACGATTAGAGAGCGATTTGTTATGGAAATTGCCCAAAACCATCTTAGATGCGATAAGGGGACTCCCATTATAGTCGCTAGACTTAACGGGAGAGTATCAAGACTAACTCCAAAAATGAGTCATACAACACTGTCAAAGCAATAAATAGGAGTTATCTCCCAACCACGGCTCAACCTGAAGTGGTCTTATTGCAGATTCTCTACTGGGGAAAGGGGGGGATAAGGAGTGATCCCATTGCTGGCAGTGTCCTTACTGTTTTGCCATCTTTACAATTTCAGAAATATT
>JAHEOB010000409.1 GCA_018610095.1 Halothece sp. MAG | reverse complement strand
TTGCTAATGAAAATGGATTAGGATTTAGTTTATTGATTGCTGCCTCGCGGTTATTGATTGCTTCTTTAATTGTCCTTCCTGTAATTAGAAAAACACCCCAAGTTCCTGTTACCAAAACTGCTTATCATTTCGCGATCGCAGCTGGGATAGCACTGAGTTTTCATTTTGCCAGTTGGGTAACCTCTCTTTCTTTTACCTCAATCGCTGCTTCCACAACGATTGTTACCACTAAACCGATTTGGGTGGCAATTTTATCTTGGTGGTGGTTTCAGCAACCGCCTACGCGTTTAACCAGTATGGGAATTGGAATTGCCTTATTAGGTGGCATGGCAATTGCATTAGGAGATGCCAATAGCTTACATGGCGGTAGCAATCCTTTATTAGGAGATAGTTTAGCGTTATTAGGGGCTTGGTCAGCGAGTCTTTATTTTTTATTGGGAAAACAGGCGCAAACGTTGGGATTAAGTATTGGTCATTATAGCGCGATCGCCTATACGAGTGCTGCTTTATTACTATTACCATTGCCATTTTTCTTTGACATTAGTTACTGGGGATACTCGTTTCAGCTCTATCTTTATTTATTAGGAATGGCAATATTTTCACAAGTTTTTGGACATACTAGTTTTAATTGGGCAATTCGTTGGATTTCTCCCACATTAGTGACATTAATGTTGTTATTTGAACCGGTTGGGGCAAGTGTTTTAGGTTATTTTGTTTTTGGAGAAGTCCCAAGTCAATTTGTGTTCCTCGGTGCAATCATTTTATTAATCGGTGTCGCGATCGCGATGTTAGGTGATAATCAATTCCATGGACAAAGTAGTTAATTAGCTATAGTTTGCTGGTTATTACCTTACCTTGTTCATTACGAGGAATTTCAGATACTCGCTGCCATTGTTTGGGAATTTTATAATGACTGAGAGACTGTTTTAATTGGTTTTCAATTTCATTAACCGTTACCGTTTCTTGTTTTGGAACATACATGGCAGTCACAACTTCTCCCCATTGTTGATCTACTTTTCCCATGACATAAACATCGCTTACCATCCCCGTTGATAAAATGGCAGTTTCTATTTCATCAGGAAAGACATTTTCACCGCCAGTAATAATTTTTCGACTGTGACGACCGATAAGATAAAGATAATTGTCTTGGTCAAAATATCCTAGATCATCCGTAATAAAAGCATTTCGATTCCAATCGGAATCACCATAATAACCAAACCCTAACGATTGACTTTGAATGGTGACGCTTCCCACTTTCCCCTGGGATAATTTCTTTCCTTGTTCATCACTAATCCACACTTGGGCATGGGGTAACACTTTTCCAGCACTGTTATTTCCCGCTAGAAAATCTTCAGGTTTTAAGGTGACGACTTGAGACGCAGTTTCTGTCATGCCATAGGTTAAGGCGATGGGAATTTTATAATCTCTTGCAGTTTCTAATAAACTTTCCCAAGGGGGTGCGCCTCCTAATAAAACAGCCTTAAATTGTGATAGCCAATCGCCAGCCCCAAAATTGAGTAATCGTTGGAGTTGAGTGGGAACCAGTGAAAGAAAATAATCTTGTTGATGCCATTGTTTTAGCGAATTAAGAATTGCTAAATCTTGGTTTTGCCAAGCCGTTTCAATGGTTTTATAGGAGTAAATAATTAAGTTTCCCCCTGTTAGCAGCGTTCGCATCAACTGCATTAAACCACTGACATGATAAAGGGGAAGAACACAAAAACAGTGAACCGTTTGTTGTTGAAAATAACGACAAAAGCCTGTTACAGATGCTGTTAACGTTTCCCAATTGTGTCTAACAAAACGAATCTTTCCTGATGATCCGCCTGTTGGGATCATAATCGTTCCTTGATCATCGCTTTGCCAATTATTCCGAGAAGAAAATGATAAAGGTTTAAAACCATTTTCGTTAATGATTCCGTCAGGCTTGACAAATTGTAAAACCGCTTCCCATTCTTGCTGTTGCCATCGGGAATTGACGAAAAAAATACGACAGTTTTTCGCGATCGCGGCTAAAAAACCAGCAATCAACTGATAGGAAGTTTGCGGATTTAAAAGTAAGATTGCATTAGCAGGGATTTGATCGTATAATTTAATAAAAAGGGTATGGGTGTTACGTGTATCGGTACTTGAGGTTAAGGACGCATCCTCGCCGTTACAGAGATTGAGTTGTTGTAGTAGCTGGTTGACAGTTCCTTCCATGAAAGATTGATTTGTTAATCAGTAAACCAATGATTGACCCCAAACCCTAATGCACGATGGGAGGAGAGTTCTGTAGCTAGTTGTAAGGCAGCTTCTCTTGCCACATCAGTTTCCATGACCGAGGAAAAGATTAAATCAAGTTTATAATGTTGGCATAATTGCCGTAGATACCTTGGTGAACCCGCGATCGCGCATTTTATCACAAAAATATCCCGCCACCCTTGCTGATAACAGTTTTCGAGTTGTCGTAACGTTCCCACTGATTCATCCAACGCGATCGGCGTCTGATATTTAACTGTCAATTCCTGCATCTGTTGAAACTGGTTTGGGGGGAGGGGTTGTTCAATCAATTCTACCTTTCCCGAAGCATCTGCCAATTGTAACCATTGTTCTGCTTGAGAAAAAGTTAATCCGCCATTGGCATCAAGGCGCAATTGACAGTCATCAGGAAGCTGATTAATTAACTGTTCAAACCAACTGTCTTCTTGGGAAAAAACCCCAATTTTCCACTTAAACGTTTTTTGCCCTTGTTTCCAACCTGATTGCCATGTTTCTAAGGCCTGTTTTCCAGCAGGTAATAAACAACTTAACTGGAGATTTTCTTGATAAATGGGAGTCCGAGAAAATCTTTCCAGTGCAGATTCAAAAGCAAACTGACAAGCAGGGAACTGCTCAGGAATCTCATAAATCTCAGTTTCGGTAATCTGTGAAAATTGAGAACAAAACGATAACGCTTGCTCTAATGTTTCGGAACCAAATTGTGGAAGCGGGGCAATTTCTCCATAACTAATGTTTCCCGCCGTATCTTGTAGAGAAATAATAATGCCTTGGCGGGTTTTCCATTCACCGTAACTGGTTTTTAAAGGTTGACGGAATGGTTTTTCGTAAGGAGTGATTGCTAGTTGGTATGGAATCGTTATCGGTAATTGCTTGTTTGTCACCCCATCACCTGATTCACCCCATCATCCCCTTGACAAAACGCTAATTAATCGAGGAAATCGTGCGAGCCATATTGAAATCTTTTTCTGTTAAACCACCCATGTCATGACTGGTAAGTCTAATAACCACCGTATTATAAGCAATTTCTAAATCAGGATGATGACCCGCCGATTCAGCAGGGTCCACTAATTTTTGAACAAATTCCACTGCTTCTGGAAAGCCTTGGAATTTACGGGTGCATTTAATGGCGTTTCCTTCTTTTGTCCAATCAGACAGTTCGTTAAGTTGGGTTTGAATTTCACTCTCACTGAGTAGTTGTGCCATCGTTTTTATTCCTCCAGTAGCAGCCAATGACAATTTAAGTAGATACGACTGAGTTTGTCTCCCCTCCTAAGGTAGAGGTTTCATGAGTAAGCACGCCTAAATCAAACTATTATGTCTATAAATACTCTATTCTCGTCACTCATCAAAGGAAATTAAGGTTTTCTATGTCTTGATCATGAACTTGTTTTTCATGACACAGCTTCTGAGCTCCAATTAACTGACAATTAAAGAAGATTAGACTACCAAAAAAGGATTGCCCGATCGCGCTTTGATAACAGCTATTGCACCAGTTTTAATATAATCGTTTAGATTTCGGCATAAGCTCGTTCAATTAATCGTTTTGCTAACGTTTGCGTGCCGGTGTGTTCGTAATAGTTAGTGCTGAGGTCTAAGAAAGCAGCTAAATAGTCTAATTGTTCATCGGAAAATTCCACAAAACTTTGAACACTATTGACAATTTTTTGAGGCGTTAAGTCTTTCTCTGTGACAAAGTCTCCCATCCAACCTTGTACTGAATTAAAGGCTTCCCCAATAAAGCCTAATTGTTGATCAGTATCATCTCCTGGAATGAAATGACTGATGCTTTGAAAGGTGTCATTCTCTTCTAATTCGTCGGGATGGAGATTCTCAAGAATACTTTGTGCTTGTAAAATAAAATCAGGCCCTAGCGGAATTAACCCATCTAAACACACCAATGCTGTCATCCGCATTAAAGATTCGCCACTGTAATCGGCTAAGGCATTTAAAAAATCGCCAATACTATCACCGGGAATGCCATTAATTTGGCAAAAGGCAACTAATTCCACAACGGTTTTTAAGGCTAAATCAATGCTTTGGGCTTTATCCGCTTTGGGGGTAATATTATTAAGAAACCCTAATAAGGGAATGCGTTCCCCTGCTTTATGGGCTAAGGCAGCACTGGCTAATGCGGTATCAGTTTGATCCACAGTTTGGTATAGCCAAAGGGCGCGTTGATACCCTTGAGACTCGTCATTAAATAACCACACGGCGCGATCGCCGATTTGTTGAATTAGATCGTCGTCGTCTTCTCCAGTAACGTGACGAATGGTGTTTTCAAAACCAACAATATTTTCCCATTCGCCGGGAATAACAAAGTCTAGGGCGTTGAGAACCCGAACCGTTAAATTTTGTTCAGGCAGATCATCGACGAGTTGATAAATTGCTTCTGTCATCAGTCTATAGTTGAGCGAGGGTTGCTAAATCAAATTGGCGAAGCCATTGTTTACGATCTGTTTCATCAAATAATTGACTACGGGAAATAATTTTGATTTGATAACGGTTATTGACTAATAGGGCTGTTGCTTTACTCCCTTGATTGACAAGCGGATAGTTGTTAATCGTTTTATCACTCTGCTTAAATTTATCAACGGCACTGGGATTATTGGCAATATCCGAAATCGACATTAATGCTAATTCCTGTCCATCTCGTTTTAATTTCGCTTGGGCTAATCCTGGTTTTTCTTGAGTATAAATCACTTTATAAGCCCCTTTATTTTTAGGAAAATAGCGGTTAAGTTCTCCGCCTTGAATCGTTTCTTTTTCAACAGCAACAGCATTGGATTGAGTACTTTCTTTTTGGGCACTTTCAAAACGAGAAGTTGCTTCGTTATTACCGCAAGCAGGCGTAATGAATAAAAGTGTAATTACGAGTAAAACTGAAATTAGAGAGCGTATTTTTAACATTATTTCTAACTTAATATCGCAAACTGAAGCCATTAAGGAAGGAATTTGGTTCCATTTGGAAAATTGATTGCCCCGCTTGGGTTCGGTTAACCAACAACTGCTTAAAAACAGCTAACCGTAATTATATACTACGATGGAAGAAGAGCGGTATTTGGAGGGTGTTTCGTGAATCAGAATTTCCCCAGAATAGCACAAATTAATCTACCAGGTGTGGGGTGTTGGCTAACACTGATTTTAATGGGGCTATTATTAACCTCAGTAGGACTGGGTTGGGTGGTGAATACAGTCTTCATTATTGTTGGCATTATGGTAATTTTACCCGTCATCGCGCTATTTGTGGTTCGCTGGTGGGTTAGACGCAATTTGGTCCAAGATAATTGTCCGGTGTGCCAATATCAGTTTACCGGATTTAATGGTACAATGTCGCGCTGCCCTAGTTGTGGTGAACCGTTAAAAATCGAAAAGGGGCAATTCCAACGCATTACTCCCCCTGGTACGATCGAGGTCGATGCAGTTGATGTCGATGCCTCCTGATGGTTAACCCAACAAAACGACTTCTCCTAATTGTAAATTTTAATCTATGACTGAGCCAATGCAGTGGGTCAATGCAATTTCAACTCGTCTCTCCCTAGAAAGTGCCATTTCTGAAGTTACAGAACGCATCCAACAACAATTATCGGGTTCTGCGGATTTAGGCTTTTTATTTATTTCTTCTGCCTATGCCAGTGAGTACCCTCGCGTCGTTCGCTTACTTCTGGAAAAATTGCCCATTTCGGTTCTCATTGGCAGTGGCGGGGGCGGCATTATTGGCATTGATCCCGACAATCAAGCCCAAGAAGTTGAAGGGAATCCTGCTTTAAGTCTCACCGTTGCCCATTTAGGAGGGGTGAATCTTCAAGGATTTCATATTCGTAACGATGAACTTCCTGATTTAGACAGTTCTGCCCAAGCATGGACGGATTTAACTGGGGTATCTCCTGACCAAAACCCTGATTTTATTGTACTGGCCGATCCCTTTTACTCCAAGGTAAATGATTTTTTAGAAGGATTAGATTTTGCCTACCCCAAAGCAGCAAAAGTGGGTGGCATTGCTAGTGCTATGGCAATGGGGATGCAGACGGGATTATTTTTCCATTCTGCTGAACACCCCTCCGAACCCTCTTTAGTTCAGGAAGGGATTGTGGGAGTTGCCCTCAGTGGCGACATCAAAGTTGATACCCTTGTCGCCCAAGGGTGTCGTCCCATTGGCCCCCTTTATCAAATTCTAGAAGGGGAGAATAATCTGATTACCGAACTGGCAGAAGTGAATGAAAATGGGGTACACCAAGGAAAAGCGCCCCTACAAGCGTTACGGGAAGTGGTGAATGAGTTAAGTCCTGAGGATCAACAGTTGGCGCAACATTCGCTGTTTTTAGGAATTGCCCAGGATGAGTTTAAAATGAAGTTGCAACAAGGGGATTTTTTGATTCGGAATTTGTTAGGCGTTGATCCCAAAGTAGGCGCGATCGCGGTTGGTGATAAACTTCGCCCAGGGCAACGGATTCAGTTTCATCTTCGCGATGGCAATACCTCGGCTGAAGATTTAGAGATGTTATTACAAACTTATCAGCAACAAGGAGATGCTTCTGCCCCTATGGGCGCGTTATTATTTTCCTGTTTAGGTCGTGGCAAGGAATTATACGGCCAATCGAATTTTGATTCCACCCGATTTCGTGACTTTATGAATCAAATTCCGCTGGGAGGCTTTTTCTGTAATGGGGAAATTGGGCCGGTGGGCGATCGCACATTTTTACATGGTTACACCTCATCCTTTGCGATTATTCGTAAACCCCAGCTTAATTAATTCTGGGATTGGTGGGAATTTAATTGCGGATAGTAACTGGCAATAAGGGCGATCATTAACCACCACAGTGTATTCACTTCGGGGCGATACCAAACGGTATCCACCAAACCATGAGTCAGCATTCCTACTGCAGCCGCGATCGCGCCGATTAACCAAAATCCTTCTCGATCCCATAACGCTCGCAGTTGGGTTAACTTGTGCCAACCATGATGGGCAATGGTAGCCAGTAGTGCAATAAAAGCGGTCAATCCCACAATTCCCATTTCTACTAAATTTTCTAAATAAATGGAATAGGCACTTAAGGCACTATAATTGGGACGTTGATAGAGCGGATAAACTTGATTAAAGGCTTCATGGCCCGGGCCAATTCCCAGCCATGGATAATCCCGAATCATCTCGATGACAGAATGCCAAACGGTGAGACGAAAATTATTACTACTATCCTCTCGCCATGCCAAAATACTCATTAACCGTAGTCGTAACGGTTCCATGGTGATAAAAGCGATGATCAATAAGCTCGTTAAAATGGCAAACACCACAGGGAGTAACCAAGTGCGCCAAAAGTTGGAAAGGGCTGGGCGATACCAATAGTAAACCAGTAAGAGAAAGGTAATGGTTAAGCCTAAAAGGGCGATCCATCCCCCCCGAGAATCGGTAAAGTATAAGCAGATGGTATTCACCAATAAACTGGTAACTGCCAGTGCTTTTTGCATCCAACTGCGCCATACCCAAATAGCAGCCGCCGATAACCCCACCGCAGTTAATAAATATCCTGCGAGTAAATTGGGATTGCCTAAATAACTGTAAGCACGAGTAGCATCGGATAATTCAGAATCAGGATCATTCCAAGTCGCCAATTGTTCAACGCCAAAAAATTCTTGACGAATCCCATAAACACTGACAATCAGCGAAACTAATAAAAACAGCGCGATCGTCCAATTCCGTAGCGACGGCGATCGCAGCACCCTAGCGGCTAAGGCAAACCAAACTAAATACAGCGTTAATTTCACCCATCCCATCAACGCTTGCTCTCTAACGGGGGAAAAAGCCACTGCAATTGTCGCGACGCCCCAATACACTAACACTAATAAATGAATGGGGGTAATGCTAATCAGATCGCGATCGCTGAGGGTTAATAGCACCCAATAACTCCCCCCTGCCAGTAATAAAACACCGATTAGGGTAGAGGAAACAAAGGGGGCTAACCCCAAAACCAGCATCATTAGAACCACGCCTAGGGGTTCTGCCCATTGCAATAAATAACTACTTTCTCCCCACGCTGCCAATAAACCAACCAAGCGATAAATCAAACTTCCTCCGCGCCAACGCGGTAGCCATTCCTGATAGGTTTGATAATTAGTTGTCATGCTTACTTCTCGTTTTCTAATTCTTGCCAAACGGGATGAGAGAGTAACGAGGCAAAAGAACGCACCCCTCGCAATTGATTCGATAGGGGAAGATGCCCCACCGGCGCACTCAAATCCCAAATAAATTCATGGGGATAACGAGTCCAATACTTCCCTTGTTTCCAACCAATTTTTTCCCAAAGTTTCGGAAATTCTTTTCCTAATGAGAGCCAAATTTTACGTTGAACGGAAAACCCAAACTTACCTTGGGAGTGAACATACCACAATTGATCCATGGTTTTTAAGTCAGTGCTGGGAAAGTTCTCTACTTCCGTAAAATAAACCCATCGCCGTTGCATAGCTTGTTCCCCAGCGAGTTCACAACGTTTCAGTAACGTGAGGCGATCCGCTTGTTGAAAATCTCGCTGCACTAAAGCCTCTTGTAAGGGAGAATAATCAACTCCCCGCTCGGTTTCTAAAGGCACAACTCCTTGGGGAAACTTCTGTTGTAAAAATTCATCGGTTTTCGGAAGTTGCGCTTGATAGAGGGCAATATAGGCTTCTCCCACGGCAGGGGTTGGTGTCGCCCCTTGTTTTTCCAGAAACGTCATTAAGACATCTAACCCCCCTTCTCCGGCATTTGCCAGTTCAGAAATGATGGGGAGTTGCTTTTTTAGGGATTGTTGCGAGAATAATTGCTCTTGTAATTCACTAATTCTTCCTTCGGAAGAGGAATATTGGTTATCCATTTCAGCTTTAGAAGATGACTAGCCATCATCCATCTTAAAGCCCGAACTGGAGTTGCTAACATAAGCTAAGGCAAACCGTTCGATGCCAGCAAAGTCTTGAATGAAATGAATCTGGGTGTAGTTGCCATTTTCGACTAACAATTGATAGAGTGTTTCCGCTTGACCTTTCATGATTTCGGTTAACCAAACCCCACCCTCATGAACAAATGCTGGGGCTGTTGCAATTAAATGGCGAATGGCAGCCAAGCCATCTTCTCCGCCATCTAACGCCGATTGAGGTTCATGTTGCGCTACTTCCGGTTGTAGTTCTTTTAACATCCCGCTTGGAATATAGGGGGGATTGGAGATCATGACACTAATTTTGCCTTGAAGATGCGCTAAAGGAGAAAACCAACAACCTTGATAAAAGTGAATGTTACTTTCCAAGCCTAATTGCTGTGCATTTTGTTGGGCAATGCTTAAGGCATCCTCGCTATTGTCAACAGCATGAATAGTTGCATCAGGAACCGCTTTGGCAAGGGCAAGCGCGATCGCGCCACTACCGGTTCCCAAATCCACCCAATGCCCGTTTTGAAAAGCCTCACCGGCAGCATCCAGTGCAATGTCAATGATTTGTTCGGTTTCTGGGCGTGGAATCAAAACCCCAGGAGACACCGTTAAGTTGATATCCCGCCAAGGCGTTTCTCCCACTAAATATTGAACTGGCACGCGCTGGTTCACTCGCTTCTCCCAGAGTTGGGTTAACTGTTGCAGTGAAATTGCCACTTCTGGGGGATATTGATTTAACCGTAATTGTAGCGGCGTTAATCCCGTCACAGCTTGCAATAACCAATCCACTTCCTCGGGAGAAATGGATTGGCTAAGGGCTTGTTGACGCGTTTGTTCCCGCCAACGAGCTAATTCTTGAGCAGAACTCATTATTGGGAGTTTTGCTGCTTTTGTTGGATTGATTGCAAGAACTGTAAGGATTCTTTAGAAGGAATAAACTGCACTTTTTGTAAATCCTTATTTTGATTTTCTTGCATGGTTTGTAACATTGACTCTAGCGTTAAAACTTGAATTTCAACCGATTTCGCTTTTT
>JAHEOB010000408.1 GCA_018610095.1 Halothece sp. MAG | reverse complement strand
GGTTACTCCTAATACAGTAGATAAAAAGTAACAAGACCAGCTTGTTATCAATAAAGTCAAACCATCTATATTATCGATATTTCCGACATAGATAGCGGTAAAAGTTAATGTGGTTGAGGTGGTTCCTATTACTACTTTGATGGTATCCACAGCATAATCAGTCGCCTTTTCTGTTTTTGCTTGATTTGATTTCATAATGTTTCATATTAGATGCCATTTCTGTTAGCTTCTACACCCTATCATCAACCTAACCGCAAGCAGGACAGTCGTAGTGAACGGCTGGAAACTGCTCTGGCAGCTTAAATCAGCTACTTCTTTAATTAACTGTTACCCAGCGATTATTTTTGTTTTATTAATTGGAGTGAACCCAATGTCATGCCGTGGGATTATCGCCGAGGCGATGTAGCTAAGTCATCGCCTGAAAGGCATCGCGCCTAAAGGGGGCGGTAGCTGGAAACGACATTGCCTCTCCTCTATTCCTAGAACGAATCTCTTCTAATACTGACTTCTTGTTTTCTATGCTTCTTAGCAATATCATATAGAAAGTCAATTACTGTCTATCCGATATACAGTTGTATTACAAATAATATACACATGATACTCACGGTGGGAAATGTCAAAGGTGGTGTCGGTAAAACCACTCTCGCTATCAATATCACGATCGCTGCAGCAGACAGTGGTGCTGATGTCCTTCTGATTGATGGAGATGAACAAGGGACAGCAATGACTTTTACTGAACTCCGTCAGCAGAAAACGGGAAAGACCGATTACACAGTCGTCTCTCTTAAAGGTGTGGCACTTCGCCAGCAGGTTCGTAAACTTGCTCCCAAGTACGACATGATTGTTATTGATGTGGGTGGTCGCGATACAGGCAGCTTTCGAGCAGCGCTGACGGTTACGGACATCCTTTTAATTCCTGTCTTGCCTCGTACGTTCGATGTATGGGCTTTGGATCAAGTGGCTAGCTTGATTGAAGAAGCTCGCGAAATTAACGATGCGCTCCAAGTCTATTCTGTGATCAATTCTGCTGATCCAGTAGGGCGTGATAATGAAGAAGCTGCCAAACTATTGTCAGAACATCAAGATATTACTCATATTTCCCAGACGATTGTTAGACGAAAGGCATTTTCTAATTCTGTTGCTGCTGGTGTGGGCATCTTTGAGTTACAGCCACGCGATCGCAAAGCTGAGAAAGAATTGACAGAAGTTCTCCACACGTTTAATGTATATCGTAATGATATCAAGTAAATATCAAATAGGTATCCAATGAGTATCGCAAAGAGACCGTCTAGAAATACAAATCAAAATAGCGAGGCAGCAGCTGAAAAATTTATTTCTGGTGCTAATCAATCTGAAAAACCATCTCGTCCTAATAAAGTAATGACGACAATGCGGTTTGATCCAGAACTGCTAGAACGGATTGACGCTGCAGCGAAAAAACGTGGGATTAGCCGTTCAGCGTGGATTAACTATACGCTTTCCAAAGCACTCGAAGAAGAGGAGAGAGCTTCTTAACTTTACTATTCGTCAGCGCGATGCCCTTCAGGCAGTGGCTTTGGCGCGATCGCGCTTTAAGTGATTACGGCTGCCCCCCTCTTTCGACCCACCAGCCGATTCAAAGGAATTACACTGGAATGAATCGAAACGCCGGGGCAAGCCCCGCGTCAATTAGTCGGTGAAAGCCAGTAGCAGATGATCATTGTTCGCCATCACGCCCCTCAATTCCTCTTCCGAAACTCCCAAGGCGGTATCCCAGTTTATTCTGTTGAATTACCTGCGCGATGAGTCTATGGCGCGATCGGACAATTAGGTTGGGTTAGTGTTGTTTCACAAACCAAAAGCAATCCGCCTCCTCTCAATGACCTGAAGGCGCGATCATATTGGCTTTGTGTATGACCGATTAACTTACCTATTTAATCCGATTGAGTATCGCTTCGCGACAATTATACTTATTTGTGTCTGTTTTGCTTCGGCGGATGGCGCTGTATTTATTAGAATTGTGTTCGTTTTCCAATATCACGCAGGAAAGATTTCAAATGCCATCTTGACTCGCCTAAAATTTCCTATTTACATTCCTTAAATTCTTGAGACTTACTATCACTAATTATTTCGCACCATTCATTCAAATTTCTTATGTAAGAGCTTTCTCGAATTTCATTTGAAATATCTGGAAGAGCAACTTCAGCCTCTTTTTTTGATGAAAAGCGAATTACAGTTCTATACCATCCATCACGACGAAGAATCATTACATCTTCAAATCCTCTATTTTTTGCTGTATTAACTTCATCTTTTGCCGCTTCAATTGAACTATCTGCACCTATTACAACACCCCACTGATCTGAAATTTGAGATTGAGGTGAAGGTTGAGAAGAGGATATTTCTTTGATTTGCTCTCTTGCAAAACCTAACTGTTCCTGTGCTTTATTAATTTGAGAGATGGCTTCCTCAATCTTTGGATCTTCTTGCTGTAAGAGCTTTACAGCTTTCTCTAGTGACTCTTGTGACTGTTGAGTATTTAATTCAGTATCCTTAGCTTGCTCACGAAGCTTCTCAAGATCCTGCTTTAAACCAGCAAAATTAACCTCTGTAAAACCAGCCTCTCCAAGTGCCAGGCCTATTTTTTTGAGTGAAGTAGTAAGCCATGTTGGTTGAAAAATTAGAACAGCAAAAAAACTAAGTATAGCAACTTGTCTGACTAGAGCTAGTAAATCCTGAAAGTTGGACAAGAAACTAGACCACCTATTGTTTTCTTCATTATTGTTTTCTTCATTCATACTTATGGAGAATCTCACTTTGCAAGAATTAAGTAACGTAAGGGCTTGTTAAGTTTGACAAAATGACCATTATGGGAAATTCTACCGCGATCGCGCCTAATCCTTTCAATTCTTCCTACGAAACTGCCAAGGCGGTATCCCTGTTAATCGCGCTCCGATTGGGACAATTCGTGCTGTAACGCCGATAATGCCAAGCGTAACTTTCCCTCAAGGGTTTCATTAGTGAATGTCGGTACTAACTTCCTATGCGATTACCTCTCTCAAAACACTCTGACCCACTGAATGATGCGTGATATCGTTCTTGTGCTGAATAAGGCGTATCTAGCAGGTCAAGATAATACAACGCCTGGAAATAAGCTCCTTTGACATTACTTCCATTACTAACTGATAGATGATCTGCCATTTGCCTTATAAACCAGAGATCATCATAACGAGTGGGCTTTGAATCAAATGCCACCGCAATCGTCTTTTCCAGTGCTTTAGCATAACCGATTTCAGCAATCGTCCCATAGCAATCTAAAGTGTCAATCCAAGCAAAGATCAAATCCGACTCCTGAATTGCTTGCTGACATAAACGGAGTACCTTAGGTCGAGTCTCAAAACATTCAAGATGACCAACAACGCCGCTACCCTCACGATCCAATATGTAACCATGATTATCAGGAACATAGTCAGAAATGTGTTCCTCTGCAATGCAGAAGGGACCGGTTAGATCAAATCCTCCCAATAAGACGCCCTCTTTACACTCCCATCTGTCTTCAGAGCCAAGAGCTTGATTCACCCAGTTTTCATCTGCCCCTGATTCAATTAATAGTTCTTTTCTCCAATTACTATTCGTAATCTTACCCGCTAGATAAATTTTCATGAATAAACTCCTTGCGGTAGAAGAATGTCAATCAGATTCAGTATGGCAGGGTCGTTTAATTCAGGGTAACGTTAAGGATTGATGAAGATATCTAAAAGCACTCTACAAAAACAGCAAAAGGGTTCGGGATGAACCAAATTTCCCGAACATTTTTTAAACTCTAAACTTCCCTTGTAGCGCGGGTTGAGATTATTTAGTTGTGAAAATGCTGCCGCCTCATAATGAGGCTGGGGAACAGCGGTGTTATTTTTAAAGATGCAGTCAAAAAAAATACAACACCAGTGTTATGCTAACAAGTAATCAGCAGAGTGTACAATCCCGCCGTGCTACCTTTGATATTCGCAACCATCTCGATCAGTTAACCGAAGATGGCGGAAAAGCTGCAAGGCACGAGACTTCCTATTATTGCCCGGTCTGCCATACCAAGAATTTTAAGGTGAATCATAAGACAGGACTCTATGGCGGTTACATCTG
>JAHEOB010000407.1 GCA_018610095.1 Halothece sp. MAG | reverse complement strand
TCCCCGCAGTGCCTAACTAAAAGGGAGGGATAAACCATTGATTGTTCAATCTGAGATGAATAATAAAGCCTATACCTTCAAACAACAAGTAGAATGTGAAACTAATAATTATAGTGGAAAGCACCATAATTATAATATCACACAATCTACAGCGAGCAACCGTAGATTAGAAAAGATTTTTGAGTTTGGTATCAATCGCAAACTCTACAACAAACAACGGTTAGATGATGACACACCCAATTGGGAGACCAAAGAGGGGACAATCGACAATATAGCAGAAGCCATACTTAACGGGTATGGTTTTATGACTGGGGTGTTAAAGGGTAACCGAGCTGATCAGAATGTAGTTAGCTTTGGCGCGATCGCTCTCGATATTGATGATGGTTTAACCCTAGA
Source organism: Halothece sp. MAG (assembly GCA_018610095.1). GTDB lineage: Bacteria > Cyanobacteriota > Cyanobacteriia > Cyanobacteriales > Rubidibacteraceae > Halothece. The sequence goes on along the minus strand of JAHEOB010000407.1, from coordinate 4,776 downwards.
ACAAGCCAAACAACATCCCTTTATTTCTAAACACTGTGGGTTAATCTATACCAGTGCCAGCCACCAAAAACAGAAAAAAAAGCATGGCAGTGATACTTGGATAGAGCCACGCGATCGTTATCGTGTTGTTTTTGTCCTTCCCGAAACCATTACCGATTTATCGCTGTGGAGTTATCTTTATCAAGTCATTTCTGAACAAATCCCCGAAGCTGATCCAAGCTGTAAGAATATCAGCCGTTATTTTTATGGCAACACTGAAGCTGAGATTTCCATCTTAGATAACACCAAATGCTTACCGCAGTGGGTTATTGATGAAGCTGAGACGCTTCGAGATATGGCTGAGGCACAAAAGAATTATCAACCTAAACCTAAGCCTAAGTCTATTAGTAACCTAGATTATGCCGATACAAAAGAATTAGTACAACAGGCTTTAGAATATATCCCCCAACGCGCCCCGGGCTCTGGAAATTATAAGGAATGCCTACAAGTGCTGATGGCTTTAGAATCCGAATTTGGGAATGATGCTATTGAGATGGCTGAAAAATGGAGTCCTTCTATTCGGGGAACAACATGGAATATCCCTTACAAAATTCGTAGTTTTCAGAAAACCCAAAACAATGGCATTAGCATTGGTACACTTTTCCATATAGCTAAACAATATGGATTTGAAATGCCAAAACGGTCAAAGTCCACAGGCGTTGGAATTGGGACGAATACTTTTTCTAGTAGCGAAACCTCAAAAGATAATAGCTTAACTATTGAGGAAGCTGTAGAAAAAGCGCGATCTATCCTAACTCAAGGAAGCGATGAGATAAGCCAAAATATTGCTTTAGAATCTTTACGCCTACAGTGTGGAGCAAGCTCTGGATTTTGGAATAATGATATCATTAAACCGCTAAAACGAGAGTTACATAAAGAACGATTCCGACTAGAATTAAAGCGCATAAAAAAGATTGATGATCGCATAGATCGAGAATACGAATTAGCTAAAATAGCCCCCAAGTTTCAGATGTCTGTAGGGGTATTAAAACAAGCTCTTAATCATCTAGAAGTTGATGAGAAAACCCCTAAAGCTGTTTCCATGAGTTTAGATGAACTTCTAAACATGGAAACAGAAGGAATTGACTTTTTAATTCCTGCATGGCTACCAAAGGGAGAGACTATCATCTTAGGCGGTGCTCCCAAGTCTGGTAAGACTTTACTATCCACTGATATTGCTTTTGCTGTGGCAACGGGGGAAAGTAAATTCCTTGGGGAGAATCCAATTTATGGCAAAGTTTTAATTATTCAGTCTGATGAATCGCCAAACTCTTGTAAAGCCAAATTACTTAAAAGAGGATTCCGCCCCCAAGATAACGAGAATTTACAATTACTACTAAATTGGGATATTTCCCAAATGTCTGTTTTAGAACAAAAATTAGAAGACTTCCGCCCCGATCTAGTTATTGTTGATTCCTTACGCCGGATAAATCATGGCTCTGAAATATCAGAGAATAGTGCTGAATTTGCTGATAATATCTACAGCCTTAAAGAAATGTTTGGACGTTATGGAGCAGCCGGGATTCTAATTCACCATACCAATAAAGATCATGAGTCTATGGGCGTTGGTCAGTTGAGAGGGAGTAGTGCGATCGCAGGAGCAGCTTGGGGAATTATGAATCTTTCTCAGATTCCCACCAAAGATGAGGAAACTGGTAAATGGTTTATCAAACCAGATGATCCCCGCCGTAAGTTAGAACTATATGCTCGGGATACTGAAGGACAAACCGCTAACATCGCACTCAATCCCGAAAATAACTCTTGGGAATTAGATATGACTGAGGAACAAGAACAAGCTGAAAGCGAAGCTAAGACACTACGCGAGCGCATCTTAAATATCCTATATAAGAACCCAAAAGGATTAAGCGGATCAGAGATTGTACAAACACTAGATGGTGGGAGCGTTTCCAAGGGGAGTGTTTACACCACCCTTAACCGAATGGTCACGAAAAAACTCATTTCCACTTGTCCAGCGCGGGGGAATCATCGGTACTCTATTTATTTCATTAAAGGGTTAGAAAATGACCAGACTAATGACGAAACAAATTTACCCCCTCCCCCCCCCGCAGTACCAGAGGGGGATGTTATATCCGAATCTGAAACAGATACCAACTCTGGTTTACAGACATCTAACACCTCGTCTAACACTCCAGAATGTTATATAACACCCCCCGATCTGTTAGATGAGGGTGATAAAGCCCAAAAACTAGACAGTAAGCAAGATTCAGAGGCAGATATAACAGATAACACCACATCTAACAACATAGGGGGAGGGGGTAATACAACCTCAACCGTTACCCAAGAGCAAAATGATGTAGGTGATGCAAGTGGTGCAATTCCTTATCAGGCGTTTAACGTTGGGGATCGAGTTTGGCTCAATCGATACAGCGAGTGGGGAGAGGTAATAGATGTTGAGATCGGTAGTAAGACCCCCTATAAAGTGACCAGTGAGAATATTCATGGCTGGTTGCCGATAGCTTCTATTCAAGCTCAAGAGATATCAGGCCACCACCATTAATGGCAGAAAGATTAGTGCAAGTGTTAGTGCAACATTGCATAGACAATTGCTTAACTGTTAGTGCAATTGCATAAATAATTGTTAGTGCAACTATGCTGTTGTTAGTGCTATATTGTTTTTTAGTACAGCACCAACAGCACTAACATTATGGCTAGTAACATTACATTCCGAGTTGATGAGACTCTAAAATCTGAGTTTATAGATACAGCTAAAGCCAACGGGACTACAGCTACCGCGCTATTTCATAAATGGATGAGAGAATATCTTTATGGCACTGACAATAGCACTAACAATACTGATAACTGTAGCACTAACCAGATAGACAATAGCACTAACACCACTGGCACTAACATAACTAACAACAGCACTAACGATACAACTAATTGGGAAGGGATGATTGATGATTTAATTTCAGAGAAATTAGAAGCGCGGCTAGAATCTATCCAAAATAATCAAGATTATCTAATCGAGAAAAAATTAGAAGATGCCTGCCAAGGAGCGATAGCAAAGATGGAAGAAAAAATGGAAGGAATAAGCTGCAATTTACCCCAACCAAAAGAAGATGATACTTGGGAGCCGCTGATGACTCTCGATGAATTAAATGCGAAATATTGTCGAACTGACACTAATAATGGCACTAACACTGCACTAACAGATAATGAATCCACAATCGAAAAATTAGCTAAAGATGAGGAGTTACAGCGATTTTTCGCCACTAATGCCAAGCAAAGCGCAATCGCAAACCGCATTGCTGAGTTATTAATTGCTGAGGGGATTAAAGAAGAAGGATATCAAATCAAGGCTGATCAATTTAGCAAGATTAAAAAAGCTCAATCCCCACCTAGTAAAGGGAATCATATCAAGGCATGGGAACTCTACCATGAGGCTCTAGGAATAGCACGCGATCGCGCTGAGATAATCGGATAACCATCTGACTGGAATCATGGTGCTTTCAAATGCTTTGTGCTACTTGATCTCTCTAGGGGTTCTACAACACTTTGTAAGACTACACTAACTAGCTTTACCTTCTGGTAACTATTACTATAAATCTCGATATCCCACACTTATCCTGTGATATTTAACTCCCATAGAGAACCGTAGATTTTAGCAGTGGATATCGTTATAGGTTGACAAGGGTAGTTAGGCGCGATCGCGGCGCAGTGGCTTAATTCTTATTAGAAATTGTGTAACGCCCCAAGTAGTAGGAAAGGTGGCAGTCATCATGGCATCATGTAAGTCATGGATTCAGGAGCATCATGATATTTGTGCGACGGTGCGCTTATATGCGCTTAACCGCGTTAACGCGAACGTTATTGCGTAAAGACATATTATAGTTCACCTTTTCACTAACAATAATCACCTATGAAACTCCTGATATGCAGTTATTCTGGTTATTAGAGTTAACTTTTAATATCTTATTTTTAACCAAACAGTTAAAACAGATAGTACGACAAGCCGTATTTATGTATAGGTGATTTATAGGCTTATCTCCAAGTCGCTAAAAATTATCACTCGCTGATACTTTGATGAGATATTATTGAGATTGAAAACCCCTCCCCGCAGTGCCTAACTAAAAGGGAGGGATAAACCATTGATTGTTCAATCTGAGATGAATAATAAAGCCTATACCTTCAAACAACAAGTAGAATGTGAAACTAATAATTATAGTGGAAAGCACCATAATTATAATACCACACAATCTACAGCGAGTAACCGTAGATTAAATGAATTAAACCGACTTCCAAAAGATTGGGCATTAACCCCAGTAATAGAGAAACGCCCCTACAGAGAAAACTGGCAAGGAGAAACGCCCCTATCCAGAGAGCAGATCGCCAAAGAACTAACCGACTGCGGTGCTACTGGCTACGGATTACGCCTTGGGGATGTATCAGATGGCTTAATGGCTGTAGATATAGATGGCAAAAGTGCCGAAGATTTATTAAAACATTTTCCAGAATTAGCCCTATCGGTAGCGTGGACTTCTGGTAAGGTTGGACGCTATCAGATGCTATTCAAAGTGCCAGATAAGTGGCGTGACAAGTTAAAAGACTTTACCCGAGTTTCTATTAAGGAATGGGAAGACTACCAATGCGCTGATAAGGAACAATTAGAGATTCGGTATAACTTCTCTCAATCTGTTTTACCCTGTTCTTATCATCCTGAAACTGGACAATATGAATGGATTATGACCCCCGAAGAAATAGAAATAGCAGTAGCAC
>JAHEOB010000406.1 GCA_018610095.1 Halothece sp. MAG | reverse complement strand
TTCGCGCCCGCACGGTCATTCATCCTGAGGAAGGGATTTCTAAACCCTTATATTTAGGTAAGGCGCAAATCACTTCAACGAATGCAGAACAGGATAATTTAAACATTGAGGTGTTTTCTTCGCAATTTTCCCAAATTCCGGAACAGGCTAAAGGTTGAGATGGTTATTCTCGCAGTTCTACATTGAGATCATTAACAGGGCGACGCTTACGCTGTTCTGATTCCGAACGGGGCAATAAATCAAATACCTCTCGAAACTCATCGTCAAGGGTTTCAAAACTTACTTGCCCCACTTGGTCAAACACTACTTTCCCGTCTCCATCAATGAGTACGGTTTGGGGAACCAATCCGCGATAATAATAACCCGGTTCGGTGCGGCTAAACTCTTCCTTCCCTGCTAATTGATCGACATTAATGGGAATGAAACTCGCTGCTCGCCCATAATACCGTTGTAACTCCGAGACGGTCACCGAAAAAGCCTTACAATCTTTACTATCATCGAGATAAAAGACCAACAGCGTCGGAGTTTCTGTTTGCATTGACTCTTCTAGGGTGACTCGCGCTGGCACTAAGGAACCATTCCCTGCATATAGGGCAAAAATATTGCCATCATATTGATCATCTTCAAGGGCTGCGATCGCGCTTTGAGGCATCCATAACTGAATAGCCGTCATCAAAGCGACAATCATGGAAATAATTATACATTTAATTTGATGTTGTTGTTTTCGCTGCATTTGATTCACGATTACTGGTTTGCTGCTTGTTTTGCTACTTCAAAGAAATGTTTGACATTGTCTTCTGGGGTTCCGGGTAACACCCCATGACCTAAATTTAGAATATGCCCGCGATTTTCGCCTTTGCGAATTGTCTCTAGCACGCGATCGCGAATGAAATCTTTTGACCCAAATAAGGCTCCGGGATCAACATTGCCTTGGATTTTGGTTGCTTGTCCTAAGCGTTGTCTTGCTTCCGCCAGATCCACAGTCCAATCAAGGCTAATGAGATCAAATCCTGCTTGACCCATCCGTTCTAACAGCCCTGCACTACCACTAATATAAAGAATTAACGGGGCATCGGGATGGGTTTGTTTCACTTGTTGAACCACTCGTTGCTGATAGGGTAGGGCAAAGGTTTCATAATCTTGGGGACTGAGATGACCGGCCCAAGAATCAAACATTTGAACCAGTTGCGCCCCAGAGTCAATTTGATAACGGACATACTGCGCGATCGCGTCGGCAATTTTGCCTAAAAACTCATGAAGCAACTGCGGTTGTTGAAACGCCATGCTTTTAATATTGGTATAATGTTTAGACGTTTTTCCTTCAATGGCATAAGCAGCCAACGTCCAGGGCGCACCGACAAAGCCTAAAACGGCTGCCTGATTCCCCACTTCTTCTCGTAAACTTTTGAGAATGGTTTTAATAAAGGGAAGGGATGACTCGGGTTCTAGCGGATGCATCTGATCAATCTGTGCCTTGGTGCGAATGGGGGGATCAATCACTGGCCCTTGATTTTCCACAATATCGAAATCAATTCCCATCCCCGGCAGTGGCGTTAAAATATCAGAGAAAAGAATTACCCCATCAGGTCGAAAGGCACGCCAAGGTTGTAGGGAAATCTCAATCGCTAACTCGGGATTTTCGGAGCGCTGGCGAAAATTGGGATATTTCTCCCGCAATTCCCGATACTGTTTCATATACCGTCCCGCCTGACGCATCATCCAAACAGGGGGACGCGGAACACTTTCCCCACGGGCGGCTTTCAACAAATAAGGAACTTCACTCTGAGTTGGCATAATCTTGATAGAATCCAAGGTTGGTAACGCATCCGCTAGCTTATCATGTTGTTAAATGCGATTGTTACTCTGAAAAGAAAAATGCAAAAATCTGATAGAGTTGAAGCATTGGGAAAAGAACGTTGCCGGAATCGTTAATTCAAGCAGTTGAACAAGCCAGTTCCTCAGAAGAATTAGTGGAAGCGGTATGGGCTCTCAGTCGCAGTCAATCGGAACAAGCCATCCCCACGCTGATTAAGGTATTAGGTTTTAATAATCCTGGGGCAGCAGTCGCTGCAGTAGAAGGCTTAGTGCAACTGGGAGATGTAGCAGTTCCCATTTTAATTCGCGACTTAGATGGGTATGATTATGGGGCAAGGGCTTGGGCGATTCGGGCGTTATCGAGAATTGCCCATCCGCAAGCGTTAGAGATTTTAACCGATGCTGCTAAAAGTGATTTTGCGCTCAGTGTTCGTCGTGCGGCAGCTAAAGGATTAGGGGATTTACGTTGGGAACAGTTATCCCCTGAGAAAAGAGAAACCGCCCAGAAACAAGTTTTGGAAACTTTAAAAACCGTTGCCACCGATGAGGAATGGATTGTGCGTTATGCCGCCATTGTGGGCTTAGAATCCTTAGCGCATCATGCCTTTGCTGATGAAATTCAACATTTTCTAGCCCAACGGGAACAAAAAGAGCCTGATCTAACAGCGCGATCGCGCATTCGTTTGGCTATCAAGGAGAATTAAATAATAAATTCTGTTAGAAATCGGTTTTTTTAATGGTTAACTCAACAGGTATTCCTGGAGTCAACAAACGCTGATCTTCTTTGGTTGTGTCGAGAAGGCGTAATTGAACATAAGCAGGTCGATTAGTAGAGCCATCAAACTGATATCGCCCGCGAATTTCGTCTCGTAAACCCCCCGAGCGATCAATTTTGGTAACGGTTGCTTGATAGGTAAGATCAAGATCAGGAACAGTTACTTTTGCTTTTCTCCCAACCGATACTCGTGTTGCTTGATCTTGAGTGAGGAAAGCATCCACCATAACCTGATCACGCTTTGGTTCTAATATTAGTAATGTTTCTCCCATTTGAACAGGTTGATTAACCGTTTTTTTTAGTTTAGAAACGGTTGCATCAACAGGAGCTTCATAAACTTGTGAGAAAATATTTTCTTCACTGGGATCAGTCAGCATCGGTTTGGGAAACTGAAAGTTTTGGTTTTGATACTGTTGTTTTAGTTGCTGAATCTCTTGTTGTTTTTGCTTAATTTTGCGCTGGTAGATATTAATATCTCTCGATTTTTGTTCAATGGTTTCAGATGCTTGCTCAATTTCTGCTTCTAATTGGGGTAAATCACCATTAAATCGCTCACCGGTATAAAACTTTCCTTGCTCGATGCTTTTTAAAGTATTTTCTTTGATTTCCACTTCTTGCTTTGCCTGTTGAAGTTTTCCTTCAATTTCTGCTAACCGAGCTTTAGCATTATCTCGTCTTTGTTCTGTGATGGCTCCTTCTTGCTCGAGAAACTTAACTCGTTCTAAATTTTTTTGTGCAGTTTCATACTGCGTTTCTAAAGCCTGAACTTGTGCTTGGGCTTGTTGAAGTTGCTTTTGGTTAATTTGCTTGGCTTGCTCTAAACTTTCAATTTCTCGTTGTTGGCGCGATCGCGCAATTCTCAAATTTTCTTGAGCTTTTTGTAACTCGCTGCGAGTCAATTCTAATTTTTCTTGAACGCGATCAAGTTCTTGACGTTTATCTCGGATTCTTTGCTGGATATTTCTTGCATCATCTTCAGCAATAAACTGCGCTATCTGCTCATCATAAACTCGCAATAAGGGATCACCTGCTGTCACTTCCATTCCTTGACTGATATAAAGCTGGCTGATCTTTCCTCGATGAGTGGAGACAACCTCTTTAAAGGAACGGGCAACAGCAGCAGAGTCGATATGCAAATACGCGATCGCGCGATACAGGGCAACGCCAGTTGCCGATAAAATCGCTAAACCAACCACAGATAAACCAATACTTGTTAACCAAAATCGCTTACCTCTAGGTTGGCTTTTTTTTTCAGGAATTAAAGTTTCTTCAGGGGTTTGAGTTTCCTTAGGAGGTTGAGTTTCTTCAGGGGTTTGAGTTTGTTGAATTGCTTGTTGAGTGGCGACCTTTTCAGAATTGATAGTGGGTTCTTCAGGAGTAAGTTTACCATTTTGAATATCATTACCCATTTTCTCGATCAATTCTTTTTCGGAGGCTCTCATATTAAGAAAGCGAAAGCCCATTGCTCTCATCTTACTAGAACGCCAAACAACTTCAGCTTGTAAATCTAGGGAAAATTTAATTCCCCCTTTAAAGTTGAATGACAAATGAATGGGGAAACAATCACTAACTTGAAAATTTGGGTCAAAGTGTTTCAGTTTAAACCCACCAGCACTCCAATCAGAAACCATATAATCAGTGCTATTAATGGTTACAATGATAGGGACATAAAACCTTGTATCAGAGCGATTTTCTCTTACATCATTGTCTTGTATATCATCAAGATTCTGATTATTTAAAATTTCTTGATCTTTGTTTTTACTTGGCATTAATAATTTTCTCTCAAATTGATATTGTCCCTGTAATGTTTTCTGGAGTATTCCATATTAACATAGATTATGTAATTTTTATTACTGAAAGATTACAATTATAATTTCAATTAATGTGCTATAGAATCCGCGATCGCGCTAGAAACTTTTTTTCGATCACTTTGGCGAATCCGAAGATCGCTGGCAATTTCTATATGAACAAAATGGACATTGATTGCGTGATTGTAATCCCCTTGAACATTTTCGGTAGCAGCCAGAGGGCGGAAGGTTGTCCCTGCCACGTTCCCATTCAGCTTTTGGTTAAGGGCACTATTTGTGGATAAGGTATTGTAAACGTAACTAGAAAACCCTCGCTTTTCTAGATTCTTTTCTAAAGTGATAATGGGTTGGGATATGTCACCTCTGCCACTTGATAAAACAAATTGAGTGTTTTCTGGAAATCCCTTAGCAGTGGGATTAGCAAAGCCATGAAGTTGCCAAGTGGTTTGACTATTTCTGCTCCAACATTGGTGAACCACTTGAAAAATTGAGTTAATGGGATCACAAACATCGGCACTGCCGACACCATTGGCGTTACGATGCGCTCCTGCCATCAAAAATCCCCAGCAATGGGATGAAAGAAAGACTTGTGCAGCGATTTCTGGTGTGAAGCGATCAAATAAAATATGGGGTGCTTCCACTAATCTTTTGGTTGCAGCAGAAGGATTAATAAAATAAGACCCCCAACCTCGTACGGTTTGATGTTCATTTTGGTTTTCCAATAACGCCAGTAACGTTTGTTGCGTCGATGATTCACGAAATTTGATTAAGCGATAATCTAGCGCCTGCGCTAATTTTCCTGCTTGGTTAAGTTGGTCTGCGTTAATCGCATCAGCTAATTCCCTAAATTGTTTTAATTCATTGGCTGTCGGGGGTTGATATTGATTGGAATGTTTCGAGGGAGCAATTTGTTTAAGGCTTTTCACTTGAGCCATCAAATCCATTGCTTCCTGCTTAGTAACCGAATTCGATTGACAACCCAATGCGAATCCAATTGAACCGATTCCCAAATAAAATAATGCCTTTCGTCTCGATAATGATGCCATTGCTTTACTTTGCAAGATTAAATAATAAGGCGAGTGACAACTTCTGAAACCAAAAACAGCGCGATCGCGATTAGCAACATGACTCCAATATAGGCATATACATTTTTATGACCGTAAAGGATACTATCGTTCACAAATGACAACATCGCGATAATCACTAGAATGCTACTCCCTTGAAACGGCAAAATCGTGGGGTCAATTTCTAAAAAAATGAGTTCGACGCCCCACACAAAAATCGTGCTTAGATAGAGTGCTAAGGCATAACGATTTAAACCTACAATTAGACTTGCCTCGCAAATAGCTTTAGTCGTAAAATAAACGACAATACAACCTAGTAAAAATAAGACAGCACTGACAGGATTGACTAGCAAAACGGCTACCGCGGGGCCAATGATATATCCTCCGGAACGGATATCGGCACGGCGATAGATTAAATAACCCACACCAAGCATGATATAAAATTGAAGCAGAGGATATTTCAGCGCAAGACTCCTTTTGCCCCGAATCATGTCTTCGATCGTATTAAATTCTAATCCCAATCCATTAGTGCCAATTAAATAAATCAAACCTAAAATGGTTGCACTAATTAACGTGCTTATCAGCATTCCCCGACACACCAATCCCATCTTTTGGCGAGTCCAAGTAAACGTTACAATCGCTGGAACTAAAGCCCCAGAAAAGCTATCGAGGCTAGCAGTCATTAAACCCAGTTCACTATAAAGAAAAGAAAGGGGGTGAGCAATCCCCAGCGAAAGTCCTGCAAGTATATACATGGGGGTGCGACTTTTGTAATCTGCTCTTTTAAAAAAGCGATTGTAGAGCCAGTAAATGAAAAAGCAGAGTGCAATGATCGT
>JAHEOB010000405.1 GCA_018610095.1 Halothece sp. MAG | reverse complement strand
GCGATCGCGGTAATGTCATTTGTTTACAGCAGCGATCGCGCTGGCGCGGGATTGATGTTAACGTCATTCGTCTGGATTTAGATGCCACCGCTAATGATTTCCGCAACGTGGATATTTTTATCGGGGGAGGGTCACAGGATCGCCAACAAGAAATTGTTATGCGAGACTTAAAAGGCGATAAAGCCCAAGTCTTACGAGAACAAATCGAAGCAGGAACAGCAGGTGTTTTTACTTGTGGTTCGCCACAATTATTAGGGCATTATTACGAGCCGGCTTATGGGCAGCGCATTGAGGGGTTAGGATTATTTGATATGGTTAGTCAACACCCCGGGGAACAAGCCAACCGTTGCATTGGAAATATGGTTTATCACTTAACTGCCTCTCCCCTTGCGGAAAACGTTAAAGAAAAAACAGGAGAATCGCCGGTGGTGATTGGGTTTGAAAATCACGGTGGGCGCACCTATTTGGGTGAGGTTCAACCGTTAGGACAAATTATTACAGGTCAAGGCAATAATGGGGAAGATGGGTATGAAGGTGCCTTTTATCGTAGCGCGATCGCGACTTATGCCCATGGTCCCTTATTACCAAAAAATCCCTTTATTGCCGATTGGTTAATTAAAACCGCTCTCGAACAAAAATATCAAACAACGATTGAATTATCCCCCCTAGCAGATGATTTAGCCCAAAAAGCAAGACAAGCGATGTTTAAACGGTTAGGTTTGGAAAAAATTGCCTAACGATGAAGCAATGAATTTGATACAGTTTAGCAAAGACAATATTGCGCTGAGGAAACATCAACCGTGTTTAATCAAATGCAAATCAAGCAATGGGCTAAACTTGCCTGCTGCACCATCTTAATTGGCTTTTTAACCATCGGCTTAGTCAGTTGTGGTGGCGACGGCGAAACAACAACCGAACAAACGGAAGAAGCTGAAACCGTTTCTAAACCGAAACCCAGTATTACAGAAGTTGCCCCACCAGAGATTTTTCAACAATTACGAAAAACCTTAGACAACTATCAACCGCAAGTTTCTATTATTAGTCCTGACAATGGAGATGTCATCGAAGACACCACTGTCAGTATTGAAGTGGATGTTAAAGACTATCCCTTATTCAAACGTGAAGAACTGGGAATGGGACCCCATCTTCATGTCATTTTAGACAATCAACCCTATCGTGCAGTTTATAATGCCGAGGAACCAATTGTTTTTGAAGACCTTTCTCCAGGCACACATACGATACGGATGTTCGCCTCTCGTCCTTGGCATGAAAGTTTTAAAAATGAAGGGGCTTATGATCAAGTAACCTTCCATCTGTTTACAGAAACGGAAGATAATGCACCTGATTCTGACAAACCCTTATTAACCTATAGCCGTCCCAAAGGAAGTTACGGGGCAGAACCCATTTTACTCGATTATTATCTCACTAACGCTCCCATCCAACAATTTGAACAAGAAAGTGATGCGATTAACCCCGCAACTCAAAGGGAATGGCGAGTTCGCGCCACCATTAATGGGGAAAGTTTCATCATGGATAGCTGGATGCCCGTTCATTTAAAAGGCTTTGATCAAGGGCTAAACTGGATTAAATTAGAATTACTCGATGGGGATGGTAATCTCATTGAAAATGAATTTAACACTGCTGCCAGAATATTTCGTTATCAACCAAACGGACAAGATACGCTTGCTAAATTAGTGCGGGGAGAACTTAGTTTAGAAAAGGCACGTTTGATTGTTGATCAAGATTATCAACTACCTTCCCAAAAACCAGAAGAAAAAGAAAAACCTGCTGAGGAAAAAGTAACTGAACCAGAAGAACCTGTAACTGAGGAAAAAGACGTTACCCCTGAAGAAAAAGCTGTCGAACAGGAGGAAGAAGTAACCGAGGAACAAGCGGTTGAACAACAACAAGAAGTAACCCCTCAACAGGAGAAAGCCTTAACAGAAGAGGAAGAAGGAACTCCTGAAAAAGAAGAAAAACCTGCTGAACAGAAAAAACAGGTAACTGAAGAAAAAGCGGTTGAAGAACCACAAAAAGTAACCCCTGAAGAAGAAAAAGAAACTGCTGAACAAGATCAACCTGAACAGAAAGCAGTTAAGGAACAACAGGAAGTAACTGAGGAACAAGTAATTGAAGAGAAAACGATTGAACAGGAGGACGCTGTAACTGAACAAGAAACTGTAACAGAAGAACAAGAAGAAGTTACACCTAAACAACAAGAAAAAACTGTCAAACCGAAAGAAGAAGTAACAAAAGAAAAAGCGACTGAACAGCAGGAACCCGTAACTGAACAAAAAGAAGAGGAAATCCCTGCTGATCAAAAGCAAACTCCTGAAGTAGAAAAAGAACCCGTAACCGAACAGGAGGAAACACAAAAAACTACTCCTGAACCAGAACAAATGCCGTCAGAACCAAAAGCAGTAGAGGAGGAGAAAGCAGAAAAAGCTACTCCTGAGAAAACAGCTACTCAAAAGGAACAAGACGTAACCGCTGCTGAACAGGAAGCAACTTCAGAAGAAACTGTTACCGAACAGGAGTCTAAAGTTGATACCACCGATGAATCAAATACTTCTCAAGAGGCTGCCATGGAAAAAGCAGAAACGGTAACAGAACCTGAAACGGAATCAGATGAAGAAGTGATGGTTGATGATAAGGAAGTTACTGAAACATCTAACTCCTCATCTCCATCAGATCAAAACCGTTCTAACCCTGCAAAAACCACTCCATAACCACCTAAAGTGGCTAATGTAATTGTAAGGTAAGCGTTAATGGGGCAATGATTTACTTCATTGCCCATTTTTATCGAGAATCGACCTGACAAATTTTTTGTAAAGTATCGAAGAAATCAGGATAAGAAATTGCCGCTGTTTGCGCCCCGTTAATCGTTGTTTTACCTTCGGCATTTAAAGCCGCGATCGCGCAACTCATAGCAACTCGATGATCATGATAGGCTTCCAGTTCAGTTCCCACTAATTTGCCATTCCCTGTAATTTCTAAACCGTCGCGACGTTCAGTAACATTAGCCCCCATTTTATTTAATTGTGAAGCCATAACAGCAATGCGATCGCTTTCTTTAACACGCAATTCTTCTGCATCTTTAATCACGGTTTTCCCTTTAGCAAAGACAGCAGCAACGGCAATAATGGGAACTTCATCAATTAAACACGGAATTAAATTACCCCCAATTTCTGCTCCTTTGAGTTGACAATAACGTACCCGTAAATTTGCCACGGGTTCACCTGCCACCACTCGTTTTTCTTCAATAGTAATATCAGCTTCCATGCCTTCTAAGGCTTCTAAAATTCCAGTTCGGGTGGGATTAATTCCCACATTTTCAATTACTAATTCCGAGTTGGGAACAATCGTGGCAGCCACTAACCAAAAAGCAGCGGAACTAATATCCCCTGGAACGACAACCGTTGTTCCTTGTAACGTGGGCTTACCGGTTAGGGTGACAGATTTACTATCCCTAT
>JAHEOB010000404.1 GCA_018610095.1 Halothece sp. MAG | reverse complement strand
CATCACGGGATTGAGTTTATTAGTTGTGGTGAACTGTTTAGTTTTTGGACTCATTGAAATTGATGCTTTATCCTTTAAGGAGTATCCTTTGGAATATTTAAGTTTTCCACTTTTAATCTGGGCAGGTATTTATTGTCAACAACATGTTGTCACCACTGCTATTTTTACTACCACTGCGATCGCGGTTGGGGCAACTCTCAATAGCACTGGGCCATTTGCCACAGTAGAATCGACGACCACTAGTCTATTTTTATTATGGTCTTTTATTACCATTGTATCCATTCCAACGTTATTGCTTTCGGCAGCAATCAAAGAACATGAATTAACCAAACAAGATTTAAAACAATTAGCCTATTATGATCCGCTAACGAAATTACCCAATCGTACTGCCTTTTTGGAAGAGTTGGATCATTGTCTTCAAGATTGTAAGCAGAATCAATGTCAGATTTGTGCGATTTTATTTATTAAGATTAATAACTTCAATGAAATTAATCATACTCTGGGTCACTATACTGGGGAAGAACTATTACAACAGATAGCAGAACGTCTAAAGTTCTTAGAGAGTAAAGATGAAATTATCGCACGCTTCGATGATGATGATTTTGTTATTTTACTGCATGCTCTTGACAATCGTGAACAGGTAACTAGTGTAGCAGAATCTATTGTAGAAACGTTTAAGCAGCCTTTTATCTTACAAAATTACGAATATACCATTACGCCAAAAATTGGCATTGCATATATCAATCATCCCTATGAATCATCACAACAGTTGGTACAGAATGCCAATCTGGCTATGTCTAATGCTCAAGCTCAACAAGTAGAATATTTGGAATTTACTCCTTTAATTAGAGAAAAGGTTATTTCCTATGTATCACTCAAACAACAGTTAAATCAAGCCATTAGGCAACAAGAATTTGAACTACGATATCAACCCATTATCGATTTAGCCAATGAGGAACTTTTAGGATTTGAAGCTCTTATCCGTTGGAACAATCCTCAGCAAGGATTTGTGTCACCAGCTAAGTTTATTCCCGTTGCTGAAGAAACCGGCTTGATTACTGACATTGGGGAATGGGTAACCAATGAAGCCTGTCGTCAACTACAGCAGTGGCAACAGCAATTTTCTTGTTTGATAACCGTCAATGTCAATCTTTCACCCAAACAGTTACAAACCAAAAACTTTGCTCAACAAGTCAAAACCATTCTAGATTTGTATGAAATTGATCCCCATCAGTTAAAGTTAGAAATTACAGAAACAGCCGTTTTAGAAATTGGTAACTATCAAGTGTTTGAAGCATTAAAGGCAATGGGGTTGGGACTTTATATTGATGATTTTGGCATGGGGCAATCGTCATTGAGTCGCCTGCATCAATTACCGTTTGATGGCATTAAAATTGATCGTTGTTTTGTTGATGGAATTCCTGATAAGGCTTGTAAAATTGCTGTTATCCAAACCATTATCAGCCTCGCTAATACCATGCATTTCAAGGTGATTGGAGAAGGAATCGAAACTCAAATACAACAAGAAAAACTGTTAGAATACGGCTGTTACACGGGACAAGGATTTTTATTTGGCAAACCGCTGACTGCGGAAGCTGCGACGGAACTTATTCAACAACAGGAATTAATCACCATTGGGAAAAATCTTGGTTAAATTGCGCTAAGGATAATAACTCAATATTGGGATGATCACTAGCTTGTTGTTTCGATTGAGCGGTATTATACCCCCAATCAGCTAAAAATAAACGTACTGTCTGTAATGACGGCTGTTTTTGGATGTCTAACAACGTTTGCAGCCGATCTTCGACAAACCAAATCCAAGGTTGATGATTGCTTTGGAGTAATTCTTTGAGGGTTTCCGTTTTCGGTTGTTGTTTTTCTTTACCAATCATGGCATCTCTAGGAAGATTTAACCCTTGTTGGGCTAACAATTTATGGGCAAACCGCCCTTCTTTGGTGGTGATAATATAAATGGGAATTCTCTGTTGGCAAATTTGTTCTAAGCGAGAAATAATCCCCGGATAAAACTCATGATGGGCAAGCCAATCGGATTCATCTTCTTCTAACCAGCGATCGCGCTTTTTGTCTAATAATGCTGCAATCTGCTGATCGCTTAATTCCTCTTCCTGTAAAAGCCACGATACTAATCCTGACCAATTTTCCAAAATTTCCCTAGGGGAAATCCCTTTCACAAGTGCCCGTATTAATAAGGGCATTTCCCAACCAGTTTCAATTACCGATCGCAATTGGTAAAACTGCGGAGCAATACTTTCTAAATCCGCCTCTGCAGGATTCCAAAGCTCACAATAGCTGCGCCAGCTACTTTCTAAATATTCGGCACGCCCATCACATAATACGCCATCAAAATCTAATGCCAGAATATCAGGTTGGACTTCCTTAGAGAAACCAGACACTTGTTTTGCTACTAATTAAAAACTGGGGTGCTAGGATTCGAACCTAGGAATCACGGGACCAAAACCCGTTGCCTTACCACTTGGCTACACCCCAACGTGTCAACCTTTAATAAAATAGCAAGGATTTTTTGATAGTGTCAAGGGGAACAGGAGATTTTTTCGCAATCAAAAAGGGGAATAGAAAAAATCAGTCATTAGCAACTAAACGTTGCTGACTCCCTCGTTTGATAAAATTTTGCTAAAACGGGCTTGGGAGGATTCGAACCCCCGACACCGTGGTCCGTAGCCACGTGCTCTGTCCCCTGAGCTACAAGCCCAAATGTCAACTTAATGTAAACCATTAGCCATAATAGCACAAAGCAATGCCATGTCACAAGGAAACGATTTAAGTCATCTCAATGCCGCAGGAGACGCCCAAATGGTGGATGTTTCTAACAAAGCAGTTAGCAAACGAAGCGCGATCGCGCAGGGAGCTATCCGCATGTCCCCCAGTACCCTAGAAACCATTGAAGCAGGAAATGCCCCAAAAGGAGATGTCATCGCCACTGCTCGTTTAGCAGGGATTATGGCAGCGAAACAAACCCAGCAGTTAATTCCCCTTTGTCATAGTTTACCCCTACAAAATGTGCAAGTCACATTTACGCCCGAGGAAACCTTAGCGGGTTATTACATTCAAGCGGAAGTAATTACCAAGGCTCAAACGGGGTAGAAATGGAAGCACTCACTGCCGTTTCTGTAAGTGCCTTAACCCTCTATGATATGGCAAAAGCATTAGAAAAAGGAATGATAATTGATGCCATTTACCTTGTTCAAAAAACAGGCGGCAAATCCGATTATCATCTTAATGATTAGATAACAATTGATGTTTCAGCCACTGCCAGAATTGTAGCAATCGCTGTTCTAACCAAGCT
>JAHEOB010000403.1 GCA_018610095.1 Halothece sp. MAG | reverse complement strand
CCCCAAACCATGCCTCCTTTCCCGTGGCATTTTGGTGGTCAACGGTTTCATAATCTTTTTGTAGAACCCCAAGATATTGTAAAATTTTGTCAAAACCAAGGTTATCGAGTCTGCCTAGATATTTCTCACTCTAAACTGGCTTGCAATCAATATGGCTTATCCTTTAAGCAATTTATCGAACAAGTCGGCACTTACACTGCCCATCTGCACATTGTTGATGCTGCAGGTGTCGATAGTGAAGGATTACAAATTGGCGAAGGCGAGATTGACTTTCCAGCTTTAGCAGAAGACTTAGATGAATATGCCCCCAATGCCTCTTTTATACCTGAAGTCTGGCAAGGGCATAAAAATAATGGGGAAGGCTTTTGGATTGCTTTAGAGAAATTAGAAAAGTATCTTTAAAATAAATAAATATCTAAAGATTCAAACAAAATAATTATGATTAAGCAGCCCATCAATAGAACTAAAAAAGACATTATTGTATTAGGTAGTGGAACCTCGATTCTTGAATTATCAGAAGACGAGCGTGAATATATTAATCAATGCGAAGTTGTTATTGCCATTAATAAATTCATGGCTTTTTATGAAAAAGCAAAAATTATCCCAACTCATATTTTTTATGTTGATGCCTATGAATGGTCAGTTGTCTTATTTTTGAAACATATCTTTAAAGTTTGCAGAAAAAATAACCTTAAAAATTTAACATTTATTATCGGCAAGAAAATACTTAAAAAATATATAACTAAGCAAAGACTTGAGGATAATATTTTTTTATATTTTTTGAAAAAGATTTATTTACAACTAAAGTATAAATTTAATAAAACGGATAATCTAAATTTATTTCTGGTTCCACGCCAATCTCATTTTGAGTTTGTGTCACATCAAAATTGGATTAACCAAAATAATAATTGGAGTGATTCTTTAGAAAAACCTTTATTTCATTATCGAGGAAGTTTAACAACAGTTCTTAACTATATATCTATTAAATATCCTAATCGGCCAATTAAACTGGTTGGAACCGATTTTTACGGATCAGAATACTTCTTTCAACAGGAACTCGATCAACTAAACATTAATTGGGAAGATTGGAGTACGTCAATTACCCAGCAAGAAGGAAAGCATTTTAGTGCAATTTCATATCAAGGAACTACTATGTTCGACAAATTAGACTATATCATAGACAATCTTCGTCAATCAGGTAATGATATCTACTGTTGCAACCCTAAAAGCTTATTAGTAACAAATGGATACATTGATTACAAACCGATTTATCAAAAGTAACTTAAATGAATAATAAAAATTATAATTTTATTAAACCATGATTAAAGTTTCTATTATTGTTCCTAACTATAACCACGCCCCTTACTTGCATAAACGACTAGAATCGGTATTTAACCAAAGTTATCAAGATTTTGAAGTCATACTGTTAGATGATTGCTCTACTGACAATAGCGTAAAAATCCTGGAAAAATATGCTAATCATCCTAAAGTTTCCCATTTCATCATTAATGAAGAAAATAGTGGTAGTCCGTTTAAGCAATGGAGAAAGGGAGTAGCCTTAGCAGAAGGTGAGTATATTTGGATAGCCGAAAGTGATGACTGGGCAGAACCAACATTTTTGGAAGAATTAGTTCCAATGTTAGAAAATGGTTGCGATTTATCTTATTGTCGATCTGTACGAGTTGAAGAGGACAAAGTTTTAGATAATGATTATTTTTGGCCTGATGGATTGGATAGCAAAAGATGGAAACAAAATTTTACTAATGACGGATTTGATGAAATTAGAAACTATTTAGTATATAGAAACACAATCCCTAATGCTAGTGCTTGCCTTTTTAGAAAATCTCTTGCTAATCTTCCAAAAGAGTTAGATCAAATGAAATTTTGCGGTGATTGGCTTTTTTGGATTAAGTTATTATTTAATCGCAATAGCAAAATTGCATATTTAGCATCTAGACTTAATTATTTTAGAATCCATAGAGGAACATCAAGAAGTATTAAAAAAGCTGAAATAGAACGTCATCGATTATCTGAATACTTCTATACGATAACAATAGCAAGGAAATTGTCTAATCGTAATTTTTTGTTACCTGTAGAATATAAAAAATATAACTGGATATTCAAAGAAATAGAGAATAAGTCTTTCTTAATAAAAGATCAGAAATTTTTTCCGCCTATACCATTTAATTTTTATATCGCCTACTATATAAAGCGATTTAATTTCAAAAAAATTATGCAACAATCGCGCCAATTTGCTGGAAAAATAAAACGTCAGGTATTTCCTTAATCTCAAAAAATCAAAATCATATTAATTTTAATTAATAAAAAAAACACTTAATATAAAATGCAAGCTACTTTTTGCACCATAATTACGGCTAATTTTATTCATTATGCTTTATCCCTTTACGAATCATTATCTAGATGGGGAAAAATCGAAAGTTTTTATATCTTGATTGCCGATCAGCATAGTTTCAATCATGTAGAGATCCATTTTCCATCGATTAAATTTTTACACCCTGAAGAAGTTTGCAATGATGAAATTGGGAAAGAAATACAGGAAAAATATCAAACCTCTAATATGGACTGTTTTCGCTGGTCAATGAAGTCTATATTAATTAAGTATTTATTAGAAAGAGGCTATGAGCAAGTTTTCTTTCTCGACCCCGATCTTTATTTTTATAACTCTTTTGATTTTCTATTGCAAGAACTAGAAGGAAATAGTGTTCTTCTTAGCCCCCACTGGAGAGCATCTGATCCTTATGAAGATCCAAGCAACTTTCGGATTTTACAGACAAATGGTTTATTTAATGCAGGCTTTATTGGCGTATCAAAAGCTGGTATTCCTGCAATGGAGTGGTGGGCTAAAGTTTGTGGCTATAAATGCACTAAAGACCTTGAAAAAGGTTTCTTTGATGATCAGGGTTACTTAAACTTAATGCCTGTTTATTTCGAGGGAGTAAAAATTCTAAGGCATCAAGGCTGTAATGTGGCTAACTGGAATCAAGTTGAGTGCAAAAGAACCCTAAATTCAGAAGGTAAAGTGCTAATTAATAATCAATGGGAAGTTGTTTTTGTTCATTTCACCCGCAGCACTGTTAATGGAATTCTTTCAGGACAAGATCATTTATTAAGTGATCATTTAGCTCAACAGCAAGCCTCTCTCGAAAAATTTTCGTTTTGGATTCCAGAAGAATGTAAAATACTAGAGCCAACGGAAACGGAAGAAGAAATAGAAAACAAGAAACCCCCCTCCAAATGGAAAAAAACTATGCAGCGATCGCGCCAACTCGCTGGAAAGATTAAACGTAAAGTCTTGCCATGACACAAAATCCTGAAATTCTTGATCCTCCCTTTACCCCAAAAACCTTGATCGCTATATTATCCGCACCAGCATTCTCAAAGCCTTTCAAGACACTTTACCTCAGCTGCAAGGAACTTTGTTGGATGTCGGTTGTGGTCAAATGCCCTATAAGCCCCTCCTTTTATCTTCCGAAAGCAAAGTAGAGCAATATATTGGCTTAGATTTAGAAGACGGGAGACATTCCCAACGCAATCCCCCAAATCTCCTCTGGGATGGGAAAACGATTCCCCTAAATAATGAAACCATAGATTGCGCGATCGCGACAGAAGTCTTTGAACATTGCCCTCACCCAGAAATCGTCATGAAAGAAATCTGGCGGGTGCTT
>JAHEOB010000402.1 GCA_018610095.1 Halothece sp. MAG | reverse complement strand
TTGCCAGAGGTTGCAACTCTGACAAACCGCTAATCACAACAACCTGTATGTGAGGTTATTATGACTACGTTTGATCGTATTTCCGATCAGTATTTAGATCAACTATTTCCGGAAAAAAGTCTATCCAATCAACAAAAAAAGAAATTTTTCTTTTTGCTTTAGGGTTAACCGTCGAAGATATTGCAATTCTAAGTAATTGTAATCGCGATTCCGTACGAAAAAGACTATCCAAAACAGCTACTTTGTTTACTGGTAGCTCACATTTACAACCATTAAGGGCAATTACTTCTGCTCGAATATTTTTCACCTTGACCTCCTCATTAAAAACATTGGGATTTACACACAATGAAATGGGGGATAAAGATGAATAATATTATTAACAATCTTCCTATTTTTAAAGATAAGTCATTGAGTGAAAAACAAAAAGACATCACATTGCGTTTTGTATTTGGAGAGAGCGTAGATAGTATCGCACAAAGCTACAACAGCACCGCACGGAGTATTTTTCAGCATTTAAAAATTGTAAGGGACGCCTTTAATGATATATCACTATCAGAATTGAGAGCTGTTGTTTTCATGCGAATAATCAATTGTCTATTCCTAAAATAGGAATTTCTTTAAGTGAAATTTAAGTGTTTAATTCACTATTATATTTATAGTGAATTAAACACCCTATATATCAAAATATATCAACAATATACAGCGAATATATAATCAATAGTTAATCAAGATATGATTAATAGTTGATTATTATCAATAAGTTGAATCATTCCAATTTACATGATAACTAATAAAGTTATTACACTAAACTAAGGGTAAAAAAATGAATAAATTAATATTTGTTGTAGGTTCAATTCTGGCAACTTCTTTTTTAACTGGTTGTAGTGAAGAAGTTAAATCCCGTGATTGGTGGGAGGCACACCCAGAAGAAGCCGTAAAGAAGTGGAAAGACTGCATGGAATCTGGGGAAGAATCGGTTAATTGCATCAATGTTAAACAAGCAGCGAAATACATTAATACGCCTGAAATGAAAAAATTACATAAAGAACGCGCAGCTAAAATACGTGAGCAAAGCGGGCTTTAATTAAGAGGGGCTTATAATGGCGAATGAAATAGTAGTTTCTGATTACTCCTCTGATTTTTTTCAGGCAGCGCATGAAGTTATTTTCGATATATTGAATAAAACATTGGCAGGGAAAACCAGTGAATATTCTCAAATTGCTGCAGATTTAGCGCAGTACGGGATTTCAATTTATATTTTATGGTTTGCATTCAGTACGCTGGCTTTAAAAAATAAAACGCCTGTACCTGATTTTATTTGGAATTTAACGCGCTTTGCCATCATCTTGATGTTTATTAAAAATAGCGGTGGCTGGTTGGATACCAGCACCCAAGCCATTTATGGATTACGCGATACCTTAGCCGGAGAAGCTAGCCCCTGGAAATGGATGGATCAACTGTGGATTAAAACGGCACAAGTAGCAGCACATTTAAAACATTTAGATACTTCAACTTATGTTCCTGTTGACGGTGGTTTAGCAGCTTTATTCACCTATTTGGGCGGTCTAATTAGCTTAATGCTGTGTGCTATTGTGTTTTTTGCTGCTGAAATTACCTTATTACTGCTAACAACGACAGCTCCAATTTTTATATTTTGTTTGATGTTTGGTTTTTTACGTCAAATGTTCAATAACTGGCTGCAACTGATATTCAGCTCACTATTGATTGTAATGTTTGCATCCTTAGCCTTACGGGCAAGTATGGTATTTTTAAACATCATTTTATCTTCCGCTGTTAAATATGGAGAAGAAGTTAATTTAATGTCTATGGGAGCGCAAGCGTTGGCGGCTGGCGTTATGATGGCGTTTATTGTTTGGTTAGCCAAAACATTCGCATCTCACATTGCAGGAGTCGGCGTAGAAGGAGCTATTCAAGGAGCTGCTGCAATGGGTATTGTTGGAGCTGGCATGATGGCATTTAAAGGTATCAAAAAAACAGCAAATACCGCGTCAAATATGGGTAAAAGTAATCGAGATAGGGGCTGGAATGGGGCTTCAACGAGTGGGAATAGTGGTTCGTCTGCGCCTAACTCGGCAAAATCGCGTCGGCAAGCCTCTATTGATAATGTGAGAAAACGTTATGGAACATAAAATGAAAAAATATATTGATTTTATTTCAATGGGATGGAGAAAAATCAAATTATTTTATTACTATATTTCATTGCAATTTATCGCTGATAAGATAGAAAAACAACAGTGCCCAAATGGAACATGGTCAGAAAGAATACTTCTTATTTTAAAGACAGGATGCCTTTTTTTAGCGTTATTATTGTTTATGGAATTAGCTACTCGATATTTAGAATCTAAACTTTAAACTAACTAAATGTAATATCCATTACATTATGATGGATATTACATCATTATTCATAATCGATTCGCAACAATTCTACCCTTACACTTATTGATAAAGTAATTAAATTTATTCTCAAGCTCATTAAGCTGTTCGGTTAACACTTGCATATCTTGACGCATTCCCTCTTTATCTAAAACACGCCCTTCGTCACGTCGTAATATCATATTAATATTGAGTCCAATACGTTTAATATGATTTCGACATAATTTCATTTCTTGTAACTCTTGGTCAAAAAAATCCATTTCGTTACTTAACGTTGTTTGAAGACGAAAGCGCATTTCTCTCGATAATGACCAACCATGTTTTTGAGCTAGCGTTAACAAAGCATCTTTCTGTTCTTTTGTTAAATAAATAAAAGCTCTTTCATCAGTATAATCTGCCTCTTCCCCTATCGAAATTGAATACTCAGATAGTGAATTTTTAATATTTTTAGATTTATTTAAAATGGCATTTCCAACACTTTTATAAAAATTCGGCAATGTTATATTCAAGTTCTCTTTGACTTTTTTATGGTATAATTCATATTCATCATCATTCAATCTAAATTTAATTTGTTTCATTCACCCCCCAAGAACCGACTGTAGGTCAAGCGCCTAACAAGTGTAAAATGGTACCATTTTTACAGTTGTTAGGCTATCCTGCATCGCAATAAAATCACTCAAAATCCACGCTAATATTTTATGGCTAGATTAGTAACAATAGAAAGGGACGGATTACGCCCCTGCTGTGAAATGAAGCTTTAAGCCTAACGCTTTGGTGATTTTAAGCATAGAACTAAATGTTGGGTTTCCTTTCCCTGATAATGCATGATAAAGCCCCTCTCTGGACATTCCGACCTCTCTAGAAAGCTGGCTCATATTTTTAGCTCTCGCAATATCACCTAATGCAGAAAGAAATAATGCAGGGTCGCCATCTTCTAAAATCTCATTTAAATAAAGCTGCATTTCTTCTTCGCTATTTAAATGCTCTGCAATATCATACTCTTTAATTTTCACTTTCATATTTCCCCCTCAATTTCTTTGAATATTAATTTTGCTTTTTCAATATCTTTTTGTTGCGTACTTTTATCCCCACCGCAAAGCAAAATTACAATAAGCGTGTTTGTTTTCCGCAAATAAACCCTGTACCCCTTTCCCTCGTGTATTCTAAGTTCAGAAAATCCCTCGCCTATCGGTTCAATATCTCCGAAATTGCCATTTTTAATTCGCTTGATACGCGCCTGAATTTTTGCTTTCGCACGGATATCTTTTAACGCACCTATCCAGTCATCAAAAATATCTGTGGTTAATACCGTTATCACATTAAACACCCCCTATTAGCTATGAACTCCATACTATAACCGATTAATATAAAAGTGTTAAATAAATCTGACATACGAGTAATATTTACTAGCATCATAAAACGCTCTCAATCGTCCTGTATAGAGAGATCAGTATTAAGCGGCAGAATCTAACACAAAGCGTAATAAAATCGCTCAAAATTGATTAGAGGCGTTTTTGTGGGTATTTATGCCCTTTAGGGCATGTAAGGCAACAGCTCGATGCTACAAAAAACACTGTGGTGAATTTGCCGATAAATAAGGGGGATTCAAAGAAAAGCGGAGAACCACCCCCCTGCCCTGTAAAGCCGTGAGCGTAGCGAACCAGACGAGCACAAACCGTAAAGCAGCGTAGAAGTTAGATGGTCGGAGACGAAAGAATGCTAAAACCACACCCAGCCCGAACAACGTGAGGGAGCTAGCTTAATCAAGCCCGTGAGGGCACATCAGGAGAGCAAGCGATTAGCTTGCGATATCCTCATTTGATCCTACCGCCTCGCGTTTGCTCGTTGGTTAAAACCAATCCGATCAAAAACAAGTTTTTGTCCGTTTTGGTTTTGCATTTTTTTGTACACAAAATGATTGGTTATCCACAGATTTGAGGTTGATTTTGCTTTTTAAATTCTTTTTATATTATTTTTAAAACCTTTTTAGACGCCAGAATCATTTTAAAATCATTAAGTTACAGAGTTAAAAGTAACTTTTTTCGGGTTAAAAGTAACTTTTTTCGGGTTAAAAGTAACTTTTTTCGGGTTAAAAGTAACTTTTTTCGGGTTGTATCCACAACCAAAGATAACAATAAAAAACAATGTTACTTTACTTTTAATGTAACATCATTTATTTTAGTTACAGTTACCCGATACTTGTTACTTTTTCAATAACCAGTAGATCAAATACTGACCCCATTTAGGTGAATAGATGAAAGGGAAAAAACCTGAATCAATAACCATGACCTTGAACCTGCGCGGGAAAAATATCGTGATGAGCAATGCCATTACGAGAGCAGCGCAAAGCCTATCATTAGCAGAAAAACGCATCATCTTTGCTGCTATAGCCAAAATGGGTGGACAGTACTCCCCAATAAAAATCACAGCGGAAGAATACGCCAATACTTTTGGAATGCCTTTAAAACAAGCTTATTCTCAATTAAAAATTGCCGCTGATAATTTTTTTAACCGGTATATTAGTTTCAGAATAAACGAGGTCAGCGAAACTGACGTTGATGTATGGAAAATCAGATGGTTAGGTGCTTACAAATACAATGAAGGTGAAGCACACGTCGTTCTCAGTTTTACACCACAGGTCACCCCCTATCTATGCGAACTGGAAGAAAATTTCACTAAATACCAGCTATCGCAGGCATGCGGACTGCGCTCTGTTCACTCATGGCGGTTACTTGAATTATTCGAGCAAATGAATACCCATAAAGATAATAACGGATGGTTGTCCATATCTCTGGATGATTTTCATCATGCTATGGAAACCCCTGAAAGTTATAAAAAAACCTTTGGGTTACTTCGGGAAAGGGTGATAGAACCTGCCGTAAAAGAACTGACCGAAAAAGACAACTGGATAATCCAATGGAAGCCGTTAAAAAGAGGTAAAAAAGTCGTTCGTATTGAATTCTGGTTTCAAAAAGATGACCAGTTAAAAATTGATGTTTAATCGGCGCGATTTGCCAGAGGTTGCAACTCTGACAAACCGCTAATCACAACAACCTGTATGTGAGGTTATTATGACTACGTTTGATCGTATTTCCGATCAGTATTTAGATCAACTATTTCCGGAAAAAAGTCTATCCAATCAACAAAAAAAG
>JAHEOB010000401.1 GCA_018610095.1 Halothece sp. MAG | reverse complement strand
TTTTCAGTGATCGGGAATCGACACGGGCCGGGTGCTGATAACGTTCCAGATGCTGATTTTGTAATTCTGCCCAGCGTTCCCGCTGACCGGTAAGGTAGTCTCTGCGTTCTGCAGGGGTTTCCCCGAACCGGGCTTTTTTCGCCCCGCCGCGCTCAGGGTCTTTACTGTTGGCGCGTTTAAAGTAGTGCTGCGGGTCACGTTCAATACCGTCCCGGAGGCGTTCGGAAAACATGATGTGCGCGTGCGGCTGTTCGCCGCCGTCAATCGCGGCTTTCGGGTTATGAATGGCAAACTGGTAAGCGTGCCGGTCACCGATTTCCTGCTGGATGAAGTCACGGACGAGGGCAAGACGCTGTTCCGGAGTTAGCTCACGGGGCAGCGCAATTTCAATCTCACGGTAGGTGCAGCCGTTGGCACGTTCAAACGCATCTGAGGCTTTCCAGAATTCCGCCGGATTATGCGCTGCCCAGGCAGGCATATTTCCGGCTTCCTTATGCTCAAGGTCGGTGCCTTTTTCCCGTGCATATTTATCCTCACGCGCAATATAAGCGGCATGGGGGGAGGCTTTGCCTTTGCCGCCGGTTTTGACGCTGAGATGGTAGGATGCCATGGTGTTTCAGTCCGCCGCAGGCGCGCACCGTTTCTGAGTAAAGCGAAGAAACGTCTAAGTGCGCCCTGTCAGATAAAAGGGATGACAGGGATTGTAGCGGAGTTTGACCACGGTAGCCAGACATGCGCATAATCACCGCAATCATAAACAGGAAAGAGCAGGCAGGATGAGAAACGAAAAACAGGCGGAATGGCTGGCAGAGCGGGTGCAGTATATACAGGGCTTAAAATCGCCGAATGAGCAGCAGCGGTTACTGGTCATACTGACAGAGAAAGCAGACAAAAACCCGCAGGACATGAAAACACTGTCTCTGCTGATTCAGGCAGAGCGGGCAGCGGAAAAAGCACAGGATGCACGGGCAAAGGTCATGAACCTGATACAGGCCGAAAAAAGGTCGGCGGCGAAAGCAGCCCGGAAAGCCCGTGATCATGCCCTGTATCAGTCAGCCGGATTACTCATCATGGCGGGACTGGTGGAC
The DNA here is from genome assembly GCA_018610095.1 of Halothece sp. MAG. GTDB lineage: Bacteria > Cyanobacteriota > Cyanobacteriia > Cyanobacteriales > Rubidibacteraceae > Halothece. The sequence goes on along the minus strand of JAHEOB010000401.1, from coordinate 4,903 downwards.
AGCAAGACAGGGAAACCGGTAGATGATGCCGCTGCGCTGCTGGGGGCGTTAGTCAGTCTGAATGACCTGTCACGGGATAATCCGAAGTGGTCAGACTGGAAAATAAGGGGGCAGGAATTATTAAATCAGCACAATAATGCCTGAAGGCTCTTAAAATAGCGCAGAAAGCCCGTGGCGGTGTTTTTATGTTTAATGAATGGAATCCCATGCTTCATGGTCAGAAAAGAGCGCAGAGGCGCATACAGCCACGTTACTGGCTGAGCCGTGAGCGGAGCGAACCTGTTTTTAACAGAATGCTCAGCGATACTGTGGTTAGATGGTCGCAGACGAAAGAACCTGTCAGCGGTATGCCCCCGTTTTGCGGGGGACGTGCCTTGGGTTTTGAAATGAGCCCTGAAAAGGAGCAAACTGCGTTTGCGACATCCTTTTAACTACCGTGAATCAAGTGATAGTTTGCAGAGTTATCCACAACGCCAGGATCTATTCTTTTTTATCTTTATTATTCTTTCTTTATTCTAGAGATTTTAATTGATTGATTTTTAATAAAAAAAACAATGAAAGGTTAAGGGATTTTCGTCTTTGGTTAAGGGATTTTCGTCTTTGGTTGGGGAAAGGTTAAGGGATTTTCTAATTATCAACAGCGTCTTTCTTATGGTTGTGTTTTTTTTATTGATCTAACCTTTAGGTTGGGTTATGTTTTTATTTATTTTATAACCTTTGGGTGGGTTATGTCAGAGCTTATTGTTTATAAAGCAAACGAATTGGCAGTAAGTCGCTATGATCTTACTGAACAAGAAACAAAATTGATCTTGTATTGTATCGGTTGTATCAATCCTTCATTGTCTGGTATGACAACCCAAGAAAGAACCGTAGAGTTTGGTTATCAAGACTATGCAAAATATATGGGCATATCTAATGATCTAGCCTATAAAAACCTTATTAATTCCACCAGAGATCTCATGAATAGATCTATTGAGCTAATATATCCTGTAGGAGACGTAGAAAGAAGAATATTTAATTGGGCTGGTTTAGTCGAATTTAACCGTAAAACACAACGGGTTAAAATTGTTTTCAATGAACATTTACCTCCTTTGTTATATCAACTAAAACAATTTATAAAATATAATTTAGAACACGTTAAGTCTTTTAAAAATAAATATTCAATGCGTGTTTATGAATGGTTGCTAAAGGAATTAACACAAAGAAAAACAAATAAAGCGAATATAAAAATATCCATTGAAGACTTCAAATTCATGTTGATGCTAGAAAATAATTACCATGAGTATAAATTACTAAATCATTGGGTGTTAAAGCCGATATCAAAAGATCTGAATACCTACAGCAATATGAAATTAACGATTGAAAAGCAGGGGCGCCCTGCTGATACTCTGATATTTCAGGTTGAGCTGGATAAACAAATTGATCTTGTCACCGAACTGGCTAAAGACCTGGAACCGGCACAACAGGAAATACGATGCTCAGTGACTGCCCTCTCTGAACGCCTGCATGATGGACTCAAAAAAACCCTACATGATGCGCTGACAGCACACATTCAGCTTACCGCCTTTGAAGCCAAATTCCTCAGTGACATGCAGAGTAAATATGACCTCAACGGTTCATTCTCATGGCTGTCCGAAAAACAACGCATGACGCTGGAGAAGATTTTAGCTAAATTCGGACGAATATGAGCGTGATGCTACTGTTTTTTTAATTACTTTAAGGTTCTTACCTAACTATCAATATCAAAAGTAGTTTTTAACTTTTATGAAAGTTATAACCTATGTATAATAAATTTAAGTTAAGCCATAGGATAATGCTGTTATTTTTATTGTAACAAGCAAACTAACTAATAATATTAGAGAACGCGGTAAAACCATGTACAACAGTGATGAACTCAATAATGCGTTATATAGATTAGCTTTAGTGTTAGATAAAGGACTCGAATCAACAAGAGAACTCGGAGCAAGTTACGTAGAAACTATGGGATTGGGATTTGATAGAACAGTTAGAAATCTTTCGTATTTCTTTGATGGGTACGAAGACGTCTATGAAAATCTAAAATATGAAGATGACAGGTTTTTTTTAATGGTCAAGGAAACAATTAAAGGTAAAAATCCAATAAAAGAAATTGTTTTAAGATATGTACAGCATCTTTTGGCTAATCTAGATGATGATGAAATGAAAAATCTTAACACACTGTTAAAAGGTATCTTTTTTGGTGCTGGATTACTCACAACAACAGGAGCTGTTCGAGTTTACATAGCTGCCGCTGCATCAGAACTTGTATATAATACAGTATTGAAAAATGCTATTGTTCGAAAATTAATTAAAACTGGTGGTAATCTATCAATGGCTCTCATGGGTGGTTATGGCCTCATAGAAATGGCATCTCAAGCAAAAGAAAGATTACGCTACAGCAACCCAATTCTGTACTACAACCTTCTTTTAAGTAATTTAGAAATGGGATATTTTTTAGTGGAACCAAATATATCGCCGTGGCTATACATGATAAGCACGGAAAAGAAAGGGGTCAACGAAGTCCATCGGGCAATAAATGGTTTGATTTATAATTAATGGTAATTAAATGATGAAAAAGTTTCTCGTATCAATGCTTGATAATATCAGATATAGCGTAATGGCTTTTCTTTTATTAGCTATATTCCGATTACCGGAATCATCATTTGTCGCATGGTTATTATTTGCAATTTTATTGCTTCTATATATAAAAGAAATAACCCACTACACATGCAAAGCAACGCGAAAAATGTTGGCGTTTTTCAGGTGACATTTATAAAGCCCACTGATTCCTGTGTAAATATAATCTTATGAGATAAATCTATTTAAGTAGCGCTATTTAATAAATTGAATGTGCCTATATTTAAATTCCTTTTTAATAACATTCATGTTATTAAAAAGGAAAGGTAATAAAATTAAATGAAAAAACATACTTTAGCAGGTAGTTTTTTAAAAGATATTTTTTTCATTTATTGAGTAACCGCTGGTTCCTGCCAGAATGTGCCTCCATGATATTGACTCATATTGTAATAATATTTTTTCATGAGAGACCATGTGAGAATCTACTGGGCCATCAGGGAATGATTGAGAGAAGTCTACTATCATTGCCTTTGTTAGCTTTATTTCAAAGTATTTCTCTAATTGTCCTGATTGATTAATTCTATAAAAACTAAACTCAGCATCAAGTATCTCATTGTTTGCAACCGCGACTCCTAATAATGGTGATGACTTATCAACAGGCTTCACAAGCAAAATAGGATGGTGCGATGCGTTTTGCATTCTACTTATGTTGTAATTTACACTTAATATTTGTATCTGATCCTTGTGGTTATCTTGATATCTATTTCCTATAGAATCGATAGTTGAGCAGTTTGCTGATATTAACCCTTGGGATTTACCGATTAATTTTAAATATTTAACGTCAGGCATATATTAATCACTCGTTAGAATCAATTGCATATTATATTATGTTTTTTTGTTTAAATATATTTTTTAATACATGGGTATCATGTTCACATTAAAAGGTTGACTCTTAACTGAGTTTCCATTCGACTAAAAACATCTCCCAGACGCCAGTTTAGAACTGGTTCTGGGGGATCTGAATCCATTTTTTATCTTGCTGGTTCTTGTATCCGGTAAAAGCGTTCTCCCTGCTTGGTCGTGTACGCCTCACCGGTGACCTGAATACAGGGTTTTCCCTCACAGGTGCGGATGGTCGCCAGCGGGGCTTTTCGCATCCACTCTGATTCCATTTGCTGCATAGCGGCAATGCGGTCATAACCGCGGTCAATAAACCAGGCCAGAGAAGCACCGCCGGCACTGATAACCGCCAGTATCGTCAGAGCAATATAAATACCGGATTTCCATGTATAGCGGGACATTTCACGGTGCATAGCATCGACCGATTCCCTGGCTGTGGCCGCAACGCGATGCAACTCCCTTACTGCCGGTGTCTGCTGATTCAGTCCTGCCTCCTTGATGTCACTCTTCACCTCAAGCAGGGCAAGACTGACGGATTTCCGGATGGTATCCGTCATATTACCGGAGGCGGCGTCTATACCACGGATAATTTGCGCCAGTTGTATGCTCTGTCGGCTTAACATCTCCGTCCCGGACTGGAGGGTCTGAATCAGGTCATTCACGCGCTTTTCCTGCGCCTGCTGATGACCGATAAGGGCGGCAATCTGTTTAATCTCATCACTCATAAAATAAGCCTCTGTTTAACGTGAAAGCGACCATTCCCGGTCAGGTTCACCTTTTTCCCGTCCGGCTTCCGGTACTTTCTGTTGCCGGTTACGGACATCTTTACGCTGTTGTTCGGCAAGCCGCGCCTGAGCCTGTACCCTCTCATGTTCCTGCTGCCGCTGCATCTCCTGATGAATCCCCCGGAACTCAGCCACGGAATCATCAATCAGAGTCTGGAGATCAATCTCTTTCTGAATATCTTTCAGGGCATCATCGACCAGCGCATTGAGTTTTTCCGGCTCTTTTTCAATATCAAATGTCCGGCCCGGTGAACTGTCAGGGCCGGGGCTGAACGGCGGGATATGACTCCGGGCATCCCGTTCTGCAAGAGCTTCGCGTAATGATGTGGTCACATCAATAACACTGTCCCGTTCATCACGGCAGACCTGAGCAACCCGCTCCGCCTCCCGGCGGTCAATGATGGCCTGTAACTGTGCGGTATCGAATTCTCTGACCCGTCCCGCCCCCAGATGCCGTTCCGGCTCACGGTCAGCACCCTGCATTTTCAGTGATCGGGAATCGACACGGGCCGGGTGCTGATAACGTTCCAGATGCTGATTTTGTAATTCTGCCCAGCGTTCCCGCTGACCGGTAAGGTAGTCTCTGCGTTCTGCAGGGGTTTCCCCGAACCGGGCTTTTTTCG
>JAHEOB010000400.1 GCA_018610095.1 Halothece sp. MAG | reverse complement strand
TTCATGTATTTGAAATTAATCGATTATAACTCTTTTAATGGTTTCCAACCAGGTTGCCATAAATCCCGATCTTTTAATTGTTGCGCATTAATCCAGAATCTAACATTTTTATCACAAGAGGCAACCATTTCTGCAAATACTCACTTTCCTTGATTTTTGCGATTAACCACTTCAAAGTGTCGCCAGCCCCAAGTCTTTTTTTGTGATGTCCATTTTGAACCGACTAAGTGAGGAAATTTTTGTTTCTTTGCCATTGTTAAGGAATGACGTTTTCCGAAATTTTTAAAAGCCTGTCAAAACCTTATGAAATTATCGGTAGAGACGTTAATCAAAACGCCTCTACTCAATGGAATATCTTATTTAGCTAATAATTGCGCTGCTTGTTTAGCAAAGTAGCTTAAAATTAAATCGGCCCCTGCGCGTTTCATACTAGTGAGGGTTTCCATGACAATTTTATCTTCATCAATCCAACCCTTTTCCGCAGCCGCTTTAATCATGGAGTATTCCCCACTAACGTTATAAGCAGCAACGGGCAAGTTAGTTTGTTCACGCACCCGATGAATCACATCAAGATAGGCTAAGGCTGGTTTGACCATCACCATATCGGCGCCTTCTTGGATGTCTAAGTCAATTTCGGTAACTGCTTCTCGGGCATTGGCAGGATTCATTTGATAAGTTTTCTTATCCCCAAATTTCGGGGCAGAATCCAAGGCATCCCGGAAGGGGCCATAATAGGCAGAGGCATACTTAGCAGAATAGGCTAAAATCCCGACATTGGTATAGCCTGCTTGATCTAACCCTTCTCGAATGGCGCCAATGCGTCCATCCATCATATCGGAAGGCGCAACAATATCTGCCCCAGCAGCAGCTTGAGAAACCGCCATTTTGACTAAAACTTCCACCGTTTCATCATTGAGAATTTCCCCATCTTCACTGACAATGCCATCATGCCCTTGACTAGAGAAAGGATCGAGGGCAACATCAGTAATGACTAAAATGTCGGGAACAGTTTCTTTAATGGCGCGGATGGTACGCTGCACTAAGCCATTGGGATTATAGCTTTCACTGCCAGTGGCATCTTTTTTCTCTTCATCCAGGGCTGGAAATAGCGCGATCGCGCGAATGCCTAATTGATAAGCTTCTTTGACTTCCGCCAATAATAAATCCAGGGTATAGCGATAACTCCCTGGCATAGAAGGCACTTCCACGCGAGTATTTTCCCCTTCTGTGACAAAGAGAGGATAAATTAAATCTTCCACGTGTAAATGCGCTTCCTGGGTCATTTTCCGAATCGCCTCATTACGGCGTAAACGCCGAGGGCGACGGGACAGTGAAAGGGATTGTTGGCTAGTTTGACTTTTGGTATAAAAAGAGGTTGTCATAGGGCAATTTTTTAAAACTGCTATCGTTACAAACTATTGTCACATGTATCATCCTCCCTTTAGGAAGGGGCTTTACACTCGTTATGTTTTGGTTAGATATTACGCCTTCCCTCTCTAACCGTTGGTCAAACAAACGTACGGACTATCAGACCATTCATTTTAAGCGCGATCGCGTCATCGGGAGTTATTTTGAACTGAAAGATTTCCAAGGCATTTTATTGCAAACGAAACGTTAATTCTGAACAAAAAAAAGCAGTCATCTAATTGGATGGTGGAATGGTTTACCATCCAAACGCTTCAAACTAGGATAATAATTTACAGGAATTTTTCAATTTCAGCACTTAATTGTTCACTATTACTCATGCCCTCAAAGCGTTTCACTGGTTTCCCATCTTTAAATAAAACCAAAGTTGGTAAAGCAACAATCTGATATTGAGAAGCCAGTTCTGGATATTTATCAGTATCAATTTTAACTACTTGTAAACGGTCTTGAAACTTCTGTTTCACTGCATCTAAAACAGGCGACATCATCTGACAAGGGCCACACCAAACCGCATAAAAATCAACTAAAACCGGTGTTGTTGCTTCGTTAATTAGTTCCGAAAAACTGGTGTATTGTTGTTGAACTGCCATAACTGTTTAATGCACTGTCTCCTGTTTTGATCTTAATCAAAAAAAATCCCCATTGAAATGGGGTAATTTGAAAAATCAGATTTAGGAAATGACTACTTGTGAACAGTAACAGCAGAGTTATTAATTATTACGAGAGGATTTAAAGCTATTGACCCATTCTCGTACTTGTTCTGCTGCAATTTCACGGGCACCCAAACCAAAGGCAAGCGCGATCGCGACCGCAACTGAACCAAAGAGCAATCCAAAGGCAAGATTAACCAAATTAGGAGCAATTCCGATTAAGTTTAATCCAAATGCCACACTAAAGGTAATAATGATAATTCGGGCAGCTTGGGCAAGGGTCCGACTGGGCTGCATGTTAGCACTCACAATGAAATTAAAGGCAACATTAGCAAGGTACAAGCCAATGGCAAAGACGACTAAACCAGCAATAATTCGCCCTGATACAAAAACAATTCCATCAAATAATGCGGTTAGGGAATCAATATTAAGGATATCGACTGCTGCCCAAGCACCAAATAGGATAATCCCTACCAAAACAATAATGCCCACTAATTCAGAGGGAGTTCTTCTTGGTGTAAGAGACTGCGCACTTTCTTCTTGATTCCCTGTTTCTGTAGTTAGAGTTTGTTGTAAGCCTAACCAATAGGAAACATTGTTAAAGCCAACGTTGGTCAAGAAATTGGTGACAAAATCCTTCACATACTGACCTAGTAAATAGCTAATAATTAAGATTAAGGTTGCTACAAAGATACTAGGTAGGGTATTCAAAATCTGATCCAGCATGGCAACTGCTGGTTCGGAAATTGCTTGAATGCCGAGCTCATCTAACCCCGAAATCAAGACAGGAATTAAGACTAAAACATAGACAACGGTCCCAATAATCCAAGATAGAGATTGGATGTCACCAGCGCCTGATAAACCAAAGCGACTTCCTAAATTATCAATACCACTGCTTGCTAATAGATTAGTAACAATTTTGCGGATAATTTGAGCAACAAACCAACCAATAAATAAAATTAAAGCAGCAGCAAAGAGATTCGGTACAATCTGTAGAATCTGATTAACTAAATCCTGGACGGGGACTAAAGTTCCTTCTAATTGTAAAATACTAAGAATTGAAGGAAGGAAAAGTAAAAAGATTAACCAATAAAGGGTATTGCTAATCGTGTTAGTGAGGCTCAGTTCACTATCAGTGGTACCGGCTTGTTCGCCAAAACGCTGATCAATATTAAATGCTTGTAAAACCCGACTAGTAATTAGTTTGACAACTTTTGCTATAACTGCAACAAGGCCTAATACAACCACTGCAGCGCCAATTTGGGGTAAGAAATTAGTAATTTGATTGAGTAGGGTATTTAAGGGTTGGGTAACCGCATCCAGTTGGAGTCGCTGCAAAGCAGCAACAATACCAAATAAGAAAATGAGCCAAAATACGGTTGTACCAGTCCATGCAGTAACTGGGTATTCCTCCCCTATCCACTCAGAAAGTTTATCCTCTAGGGAGGTTTTTCTGAGGAAACCTTGAGTCAACCCCTCAACTGCCTTGGCAATTATCCATCCTAGGATAAAGATTAACAGGGCATAAACGAAATTTCTTGAATCTTGTAGTACTTGTGAAATGAGATTATTGACAATATCTAGGGCATTTTGCCCTTCTGATCCAGTTGGGGAATCTTCCGTATTGGGACCAACTTGCGCCAATAAAGGGGGAAATGGGGTTAAAACCATCAATTGATGAAACAACATCATCGCTCCTTCTTGAACAACTCCTCACGTCATTCGTTAGCGAAGAATGAAGGCAATATTCCAAGCAAACTCGCCTTAGTGTTGGTAAAGTTAAACTTAATAACTAAATTTGCTTTATTTTAAAACATAAAGCTGGTTGTATAACATTAAATTAGAAAAATTTAGTGTTAGCAAGTAACTTACCCTTTTGTTTCAAGTATTAGAACAAACCACCCACCTCCTATTTATGGCTATTAAGTAATGACTGACGGTTCATCACGCCCAGTAAAGGTTTTAATTTGAGCAATTTCATCAGCAATCTGGATCAGATCGGCTAAGGCTGTTTGCGGATTTTGATTTTGTTGATCTTGATTCGGTTCATATCGTTCTAAATATGCTCGTAAGGTTGCCCCATGGGTGCCAGTTCCCGATAAGCGGAATACAATCCGAGAGCCGTCTTTAAAGACAATACGAATCCCTTGTTTCTCGGCTGTAGTGCCATCAATGGGATCGGTATAGCTAAAATCATCCGCTAAGGTTACTTCATACCCCCGAAATTGTTTTCCTGGCAAATCAGACAACCCAGAACGCAGATTGTCCATTAGTTTCGTGGCAGACGATTTATCAACGCCTTCGTAATCATGGCGGGAATAATAAGTGCGCCCGTAGGTTTGCCAGTGTTCTTTAACGATTTCTTCGACACTTTGTCCCCGTTTCGCAATAATATTTAACCAGAATAAAATTGCCCACAGTCCGTCTTTTTCTCGAACGTGGTTAGAACCGGTTCCAAAACTTTCTTCACCACAGAGGGTGACTCGCCCTGCGTCAAGAAGATTACCAAAGAATTTCCAGCCCGTGGGGGTTTCATAGCAATCAATGCCAAGTTGTTTTGCCACGCGATCCACTGCTTGTGAGGTGGGCATCGATCGCGCTACGCCTGTAATCCCCTTAGCATAGGCAGGTACTAAATCAGCATTCGCCGCTAAAATTGCGAGACTATCACTGGGAGTAACAAAAAAGTGACGTCCTAAAATCATATTGCGATCGCCGTCACCGTCAGAGGCTGCCCCAAAATCAGGCGGATTGTCACCATACATGGTCTCCACTAATTCTCGGGCATAAACTAAGTTGGGATCAGGATGGCCACCGCCAAAATCTTCTAAAGGTTCACTATTGCGCACCGTTCCTGCAGGGGCATTTAACCGATTTTCCAAAATTTCTTTGGCATAAGGTCCAGTTACGGCGTGTAGGGAATCCATGACCATGCTAAAGCCACTGGCTAATAATTTCCGAATGGCATCAAAATCAAAGATGGAAGCCATTAAATCCGCATAATCGGCGACGGGATCGACGACTTCTACCGTCATTTCACCGAGTTGATATTCCCCGAGCTGATCGATATTAACGTCATCCGCATCGAGGATTTGATATTCCTGAATGGCTTTACTCTTAGCAAAAATGGTTTCTGTGACTTCGGCGGGGGCAGGACTGCCATTAGCGGTATTAAATTTAACGCCAAAGTCTCCTTCGGGTCCCCCTGGGTTATGGCTAGCAGACAAAATAATCCCACCAAAAGCCTGATATTTACGAATTAAACAAGAGGCAGCAGGGGTGGAAAGAATCCCCCCTTGTCCCACTAAAACACGCCCGACGCCGTTGGCAGCAGCCATTTTGAGAATGGTTTGAATGGCGGTGCGGTTATAGTAGCGACCATCTCCTCCTAACACTAAGCGTTTTCCTTGATAGTTATCTTGGCTATCAAAAATGGATTGAATAAAGTTTTCTAGATAGTTCGGTTTCTGAAAGGTGGGAACGGTTTGACGGAGTCCAGAGGTTCCCGGCTTTTGATCATTAAAGGGTTGTGTGGCAATGGTACGAATATCCATAATTATCAGCTAGTCACAGTCATCAATTAGCTTATCGTGATTTGTGATTGATGATGGATTAGATTGAAATTAGCTAACGGTTGATTGAAGCTGTGCTTCCTTTACCGTGGGAATCGTAAAATGAAACTGCGTTCCTTGGTTTTTGCCACTCGACTCTGCCCAAATTTGGCCACCCCATTTTTGAACGATTTGACGGCAGATGGCTAATCCCAACCCGGTTCCCCCCGTGGTTCGTTGTAACGCCCCTTCTTCTTGATAAAAGCGATCAAACACGGTTTCTAAACGAGAGGGTTCAATCCCTCTTCCCGTATCTGCAATAGTCACTTTGACCGTATCATCGTCTTGCGATTGGGCAGAGAGCGTAATTTTCCCGTCATTATGATCCGTAAATTTGCAGGCGTTATCCAGTAGTTTGGCAAGGACTTCCACTAACCATTCCCCATCGACAAATGCTAATGGCAGTTCCTGTGTGGTCTTGTTTTCAATCGTGGGTGGCGGATCCTCCCTCTGTTGACTCTGAATATTACTCAGGGATAATTCAATACATTCTTCCACTGAGGTTTGTTCGGGGTTCCACTCAATGCGACCACTTTCAAGGCGAGACAGAGTCAGAAAATCTTGCACAAGACGACGCATCCGTTCCGCATCATTAAGGGCAGTGGAAAGCATCACTTGTCGCAATTCTTCTGACATATCTGGTTCATTGACGAGACTCTCTAAGCACACTTGGATGGTAGAGAGGGGGGTTCGCAATTCATGTCCAGTAATCGCAACCAGATTAGAACGGGTTTGTTCTAAGGCTTCCAGTTGTTGGTTGAGGCTTTCTAGATTAGCATAGGCTTCTGCTTGGGTGAGGGCAAGTCCAATTTGCGGCGCGATCGCCTCCACTAATTCAATATCATTATCACCCCAAGGCTCAGTTGTGTCATGACAATGATGGAGTTCTATAATCCCAATAACTTGTCCTTGATAAAGTAACGGAACAAATAGCCAACTGTGAATTTGATAGTCTTTAATGAGAGAAGATAACAGAGAACTATGATTGATGGTGGGATGGTTGGCTGTATCGTTGATATAAATGGGCGTTCCCTGTTGTTGCACTTGTTGCAGTAAGGGATTTTCTGCAACGGGCCAAGTTTGGTCTTTGAGCGAAGCGACCTCACTCTGTAAAAATTCATGTTTAATTGTGGCAGTTGTGGTATTAGTGCTACAGCGATACACTAAACAACGACTTGCAGAAAGGGTTTCTCCAATTTCTTGAACTGTAATTTCTAAAATGTCTTGCAAATCTAAGGAACGGCGAATGGCATTGGTTAAGGAGCGCAATAACCGTTCTTTTTCTTCTTTTTTGGCAATAGAATTGTAAGCGCGAATCAGGCGATATTGCCCTGCTTGTAGGTGAGTTACTAATCTATCCACAAAGGGATCGGGTTGTGCCTTTGAAGAGCTTGCCTCTAAGGCTTGTTGAGCTTGGCAATATTGTTCACGGGTAGCAGAAATATGCTCTAATAAGTCAGGTCGATAATAGGAAATTTTATCTAACAAAACGGAAGCTGCCGTGTGAGTAACTTGGTCATCAAAGGTCCAAATCCCTTCAAACCGTCTAGCTGAGTCGATCGCGATCAATTGCTGTTTGTCACTGGGAGGACATTCTCGACACACTAAGCAACTGGTAAAGCTTTTGCCAATGACCACTAAATGCCATTCTTGGTTGAGGGGATCGTCATTAGCAAAGTTGATGGTGATCGCATTTTGATCGTGACGATTAAAGGAAGTATTCCAGGAGGAGAGAACGTAAATATGATCACTTTTGTTCCCTAACCGACGATAACGCTGGGCTTCTTGGCGATAAAATCGTTCCTGTTGAAAACTGGCAATCACCAGAGGGGGATCAGAACTAGCTAAAACTTGGTCCTCCATGGCGTGAGAAAGGGCAGTTAAGGAGGATTTAAAATAAATTTGAGTTCGTAAATCAGGGAGTTGGGTTAATAACTCCGCTACTAAAGACGTTGATTGGTCCATTAACAGGGTTGCACAGATATCTCCATCACCAAACGCAGCTTCCCATGTTAGGGAAAGTCTCTCCATCTATCCTACAAAAAACCAACGTTTGCCGCGTCAATTCTTCGCTTATCTTAGAATGAAAGGGCGCGATCGCGCTATATTGCTTGTAAGAGTTAATCGTTCAGTGGCAACAATAATGAGTAATCGCGTGGAAATCCATTACTGTACCCAATGTCGATGGTTGCTTCGAGCTGCTTGGATGGCTCAAGAACTATTAACCACCTTTAGCGATGAGATAACGGAATTGTCATTATGCCCCAGTAGCGGTGGCGTTTTTCAGGTAATTGCTAATGGCAAACGACTCTGGTGTCGCAAAGAAGCAGGGCGGTTTCCAGAAATTACAGAATTGAAACAATTAATCCGAAATGAAGTTGCCCCCGAAAAAGATTTAGGGCATGTGGATCGTAAAAATCAATCGAAATGAAGTTATTATTTCTTCACAGAGTTTGGAACAACATTTCTAGAAAGGGTCACACCAGGGATACCATGTTATTGCGATGAATCACCGTTTCCGTATTGGCATAACCTAAAATAATGGGAATTTCGTGAGATTGTTTTCCCTGAATTTTTTTGATTTCACTGCTATTATAATTGACTAAGCCACGGGCAATCTCATTTCCTTCTGGATCACACAGCGAAACCGCGTCTGAGGTTTGAAAGTTGCCTTGAACATGGGTAATCCCGGCAGCTAGCAATGATTTACCGTGATCTCGGATTGCTTTGACAGCCCCTTGGTCTAAATATAGTTGCCCTAAGGGGAGTAAACTATAAGCAATCCAACGTTTACGGGCACTTTCGGCACGAGATTGCGCTTCAAATTGGGTTCCTAACGTTTCTCCTGCTAACACTCTCGGAATTTCATTCGGCCGATCCCCTTTCATGATTACCGTTTGTACGCCCGAACTCGTACCAATTCGGGCTGCTGCTAGCTTAGTTGCCATACCTCCTGTTCCCCATTGTGAGCCACTTTTTCCCACTTGAACTTGCAATTTTTGGAGTCGTTCTCGTGTCACCACTCGCTCAATCGGTTGTGCTTGGGGATTTTCTCTGGGATCTTCTGAATATAAGCGATCAACATCCGTAAGCAGAAATAAATAGTCTGCTTCCACTAAACTAGCGACTAGTGCCGAAAGTGTATCGTTATCGCCAAACTTGAGTTCCTCAACAGCGACAGTGTCATTTTCATTGACAATGGGAATTACCCCTAAGTTCAACAACGACTGAAAGGTATTGTAAATATTAACGTAAGCATTGCGTTGAATCAGTTCTTGGCGAGTCAATAAAATTTGCGCGATCGGTTGTCCTAAGTTAGAAAATAAATCATCATAAACTCGCATTAAGCGACCCTGCCCAACAGCAGCTACTGCTTGCTTGAGAGCAGTGGTTCGAGGACGTTCTTTCATTTCTAAACGAGTACATCCTACCCCAACGGCACCTGATGAAACTAAAATGACTCTTTGATTATTGAAGGCTAAATCGGTCAAGGTTTCCACTAATGTAGCGATGGTGGAAAGTGCTAATAAACCACTTTTAGATTGTTTCAAACTAGAGGTTCCGATTTTAACAACGATCGTTTCAGACATGAATTAATAATGAAAACAGAATTAACTTGGGGATGCAGGGGAGAACTTATTGCCTCAATATTAAAGATCAACAATTGCTAACGTTAAAGGCAATTGATTGGGTAGAAGCCTCTTAGACCATTTTGATTCTAAAGTGTTCACTGGGCTGGGGTCTGATGATTCAGACTAACACCTAACCATTGAGAAATCTGTACTTCTAAATCGCGAATCGGGTAAATTCCACAATTTGTGTCGGGATCAACCATCGGTTCCACTAGAATGGTAAACATGTGTAAGCGATTCCCAGCTAAAACATCCGTAAAAACGCGATCGCCT
>JAHEOB010000399.1 GCA_018610095.1 Halothece sp. MAG | reverse complement strand
TTACGAACCGCTATTAATGTAGCTTGATTTTTCAGAATTGGTATTATTTTTTTCGTACCTAATTCTCCCTAGATGGTATCATTCCAGGTTTTTACGTTGACAGTGATCAAATCAGTAGAACTGGAAGTAGTAAGTGTTGATGTGGGAGAAACTCCCATTGACTATAATCTCGCAGTTTAGACGTTAGCGCGCGATCGCGCTTCTCCCATAAATTAGCCTTGGCTTTATGTTGGCAAAAATACTGTAAACGTCGTGCCCTGTTCAGGGAGACTCTCAACCGTAATTTCCCCGTCATGATGTTGAACAATGGCGTGCGCGATCGCGAGTCCTAACCCCGCACCAGTACCATCCTTACTGTCAGTATCATTAGAATAAGGAGAAATCCGATAAAAGCGATCAAATAAATAGGGAAGTTTCTGTTGCGGAATTCCTTTACCCTGATCTTGGACTTGAATTTGTAGATAGGGATGATTATGCCGTTGTACTGCTGTTAGTGCAATAGTAATCTCAGGAGCACTCGCTTTATCATCAGCAACAGAATGCTCGATCGCGTTACTAATTAAATTGGTAAACAGGCGGGCTAACTGATCCCAATCGCCGATCACGGTTAACGACTCATCAGCATCGGGGAAATCCAAATGTAATTGCAATCCTTTTTGCTGCGCGATCGCGCTTTGTTCTTCCACTACCGCCATTAATAAAGCATCCAAAGGAACTGACTGTTGCTTGGTTTCAATGGTGCCACTATCAGAACGGGCTAAAAATAACAGATCATTCACTAATTTCCCTAACCGTTGGGTTAACCGCTCAATCACTTGCAACTGCTGTTGCTGCAATTCCCGATCAGGATAAGTCAACGCCATTTGAACATTGGTTTGAATCATGGCAATGGGATTACGCAACTCATGAGAAGCATCGGCAGTAAATTGTTTAAGACGCTGATAGGATTCCTTAACTGGTTGAATGGCAATCCCTGATAACCACCAACTAATTCCCGCCACCAATATCACCATGACAGTAATACCAATGCTTAAATCCAGTAATAACTGACGGATGGGTTTGGTGACTTCAAACCAAGGATGACTGACACGAAGATACCCTAACGTTTGATTGCCTAAGGTAATGGGTTCGGTGACTTGACGCAGCAGATACCCAGAAGACAGATGGACAGTCTCCACAGGCTGATTTTTATGGAGGGGAATATCTAACGTCTCGGAAAAGGTTGACCAAAGCAACTCTCCTTGTGGATTAAACCATTCTAAGTCAATATGATCATCTTCTAAAGTATCAGTGTGATCGCGAAAATTCGCTTCAATATTGAGACGATAACCATTATTCTCAGCAGCTACAGGTTCCACAATCAGCGATCGTTCTACCACCTCTACCACGTGCTGTAGGGTATCATCAACCCGTTCAATCAAGGTATTCCGCACATAGAGATACATTCCTGTGGCAAATAACAGCAGTAAAATGGCTGTTACGGTGGCGTACCATAATGCTAATCGTCTCCGTGTGGTTTGAAACATTTGACTGGCGCGATCGCGATGCATAAATTAAAACAGGCTGATCCTGTTAATATTTTTTAGAATAAAACATAATCAATTGCATATTTAATACTTATGATGAATATAACACCAGAACAAGTTCAAGCAGGTCAAGCAGTTTATACTAAACAAATCCTTAGTATATATGATTGGTTTGTCATTGGATTTTCTAATCGATATATTTGGCAATGTCCTTCACCTATTCTAGAGAAACTTTATAATCACTATGTGTCTGCCAATCATTTGGATGTTGGTGTAGGAACAGGTTATTTTCTAGATCGCTGCCAATTTCCATCATCATCGCCACGTGTTGCTTTGATGGATATCAATAAGAATACGTTAGAGTATGCCAGCCAACGGATTGCAAGGTATCAACCTGAAACTTATCAGCATAATATCCTAGAACCGATCTCAATAAATGTGCCAAAATTTGACTCAGTAGGGGTTAATTATCTTCTTCATTGTCTTCCAAGTTCAATTCCATCTAAGGCTGTTATTTTTGATAATCTTAAGCAAGTTATGAATCCAAATGCAATTATTTTTGGTTCAACAATTCTGCCTCATTCTATTGATTATAATTTTCCAGCAAAAATCTTAATGAATTTTTATAATAAGAAAGGAATATTTTGCAATCAAAATGACGATTTCGATGCTTTAAATAATGCTCTTGAAAAGCGATTTAATAACATTAATTTACAATTAAAAGGATGTGTTGCTTTATTTTCTGCAAACTGTTAAAGATTTTTTGGTCAAATAATCATTTTTTAGCAAAAAGGTTAAAACCAATCCCATTACAAAGCAATACCAACCAGTTTTCCCACCAATTGGGCAACTTTTTTAGTCGGTTCAGCCAAAGTCTGTATGCCTTGCAATCCTTCTTGTAAGCTTGTTACGGTTTGTTGCACAAAACTGCTATCTGGTTGGGATTTTTGAACTTCTTGTTCCAAGTTTTCTGCTTGTTGTTGCGCTCCATTTTTGGTCAAAGTATCTAAGTTGGGATCATCGTTAATGCTTTGTTTTAATTCCTGAAGTGCTTGCAATAGTTGTTCAGTCTCATTGTTTGAGGATGTCGTTTGCTCGAAATTGGGGGAAACTTCTACATTGCCACCAGAACTTTGCACTGGGGAGAAGTTCATAGCATTGTTGCCGCCACCGTCGAAGTTAACATTACTAACCGTATTGGACTGATTTTGACCAGCAGTATTGGCACTAGCGTCGCTATGATCGTCCAATAGTTTTTTGAGTTCTTGCAGTAACTGCGATTTTTCATCAGCCGACATCTCAGCAATGAGAGGCTTCAGCATATTTAAGACCGTTTCTACCTGAGACATAAGAAACACTCCTAGGTTTTAATTGGATGCTTGCGATTGCGAAGGCTTGCAAATCGTTAAATTTTCCCATCTTTCAGGGTTAACGTGATTTTGCAACCACTGACATCCTTGTTCGATTAATTCGTCTCCTGTTTTCAATTCCCACAATCGTAACTTGCTATCCATGCTAGCAGAAGCAAGAGTGTTGGGGGTTTCATCAGGGTTGTCATCAGGACGGAAGGCTAGCTCCTTGACATAATCGTTGTGTTGTAGAGTATGAAGGCGTTTCCCCTGAAGGTTCCACAACTTCACTGTACCGTAATTACTACCAGAAGCAATGATTTTGCCATCAGGACTGAAAGCTATGTAATCGATCTCCCCGGAATTTTCCAAACTCTGCTGATA
>JAHEOB010000398.1 GCA_018610095.1 Halothece sp. MAG | reverse complement strand
ACGATGAATTAACCAAGGATAGCCATGATAGGCAAACACAATGGGTTTATCGGTGGTAAAGATAGTATCAAACTCGCGATCGGAGAGGCCATGAGGATGTTCAGTTTCGGGTTGTAGCGTCATCAAATCCACCACATTGACCACTCTTACCTTTAATTCGGGAAAGTACTGACGGAGGATATCCACGGCTGCTAAGGTTTCAAACGTGGGAACATCCCCAGCACACGCCATTACGACATCGGGTTCACTCCCTTGGTCATTACTCGCCCAATCCCAAATACTGACCCCAGCAGTGCAATGTTTAATCGCCGAATCCATATCCAGATATTGTAATTCGGGCTGTTTACCAGCGACGATGACATTGACATAATTGCGACTGCGGAGACAGTGGTCAACGACGGATAATAGCGTATTGGCATCAGGGGGCAGATAAACCCGTACCACATCTGCTTTTTTATTTACCACATGGTCAATGAAACCGGGGTCTTGGTGGGAAAAACCATTATGATCTTGTCGCCAGACGTGAGAGGTGAGAAGGTAATTGAGAGAGGCAATGGGACGACGCCAAGGAATTTCATCACTGGTGGTTTTTAACCATTTGGCGTGCTGGTTAAACATGGAATCAATGATATGGATAAAGGCTTCATAACAGGAGAAAAAACCATGTCTTCCGGTTAACAGATAGCCTTCTAACCAACCTTGACAGAGGTGTTCACTTAACACTTCCATAACACGCCCATTGGCGGAGAGGTTTTCATCCTCAGGAAGACGCTGCGCCATCCAAGTGCGGTCAGTGGTTTCAAATAAAGCATTTAAGCGATTAGAAGCCGTTTCATCCGGTCCCATCACTCGGAAGGTGTGAGGATTCATTTTCATAATATCCCGGAGAAATGCCCCAGCAACCCGAGTCGCTTGGGCATAACTGGTTCCCGGCTTGTTAACTTCCACGGCATAATCTCGGAAGTCAGGCATTTGTAATGCTTTTAACAAAATCCCCCCATTGGCGTGAGGATTGGCCCCCATCCGTCGCTCTCCTTTCGGGGCTAGTTCAGCTAACTCAGATTGGAACGTGCCATTTTCATCAAACAGCTCTTCAGGCTTGTAACTCTTCATCCAATCTTCTAAAAGTTGGACATGTTTTGGATTATTTTTGAGATCGGAAAAGGGAACTTGGTGCGATCGCCAGAACCCTTCCATTTTCTTGCCATCCACCTCTTTCGGACCGGTCCAACCCTTGGGAGTTCGCAAAATAATCATGGGCCATTGTGGACGCTGAGTAAACCCATGGCTACGGGCTTTTTGCTGGATATTATGAATTTGTTCAATAACCGTATCTAACGTGCTCGCCATTAACTGGTGCATGGTGTCGGGATCAGACCCTTCTACAAAGTAGGGTTGGTAACCATAGCCAATAAAGAGATTTTCTAGTTCTTGATGATTTAAGCGAGCCAAAACGGTGGGATTGGCAATTTTATAGCCATTAAGATGTAAAATAGGTAACACTGCCCCATCATGAATGGGATTGAGGAACTTATTAGAATGCCAACTTGTCGCTAGGGGACCCGTTTCAGCTTCACCGTCGCCAACCACACAAGTGGCAATGAGATCGGGGTTATCAAAAACCGCTCCATAAGCATGGGCTAAGGCATAACCCAGTTCTCCCCCTTCATGAATTGACCCCGGTGTTTCTGGGGCAACGTGAGAGGGAACGCCACCGGGAAAGGAAAATTGAGTAAACAGCTTTTTCATCCCCACTTCATCTTGAGAAACATTGGGATAAAATTCACTATAACTCCCCTCTAAGTAGGTATTAGCAACCAACCCTGGCCCGCCATGTCCGGGACCAGTGACATAAATCATATTGAGGTCTTTTTCTTTAATAACTCGATTGAGGTGAACATAGATAAAATTTAGCCCAGGGGTCGTTCCCCAATGCCCAAGTAAACGAGGTTTGATATGTTCTAGTTTTAGGGGTTCTTTGAGTAGCGGATTATCATAAAGATAAATTTGTCCCACTGACAGATAGTTTGCAGCGCGCCAGTAGGCATGCATTTTTTGAAGGAGTTCATTTGAGAGGGGTTGATTTTGGGCAACGGTGGTAGCTGTCATAAGCCAAGTGGAAGTGACTCCTCAATAGTCTTTATCTTATTCTGAACTAAAGACAGAAAAATGATCAGCAACTTATCAGTTGTTTAAACAGGCTCTAAAGCCCCAAAGAAAAGTCTTTATCCTAATCCCACGTTCCCACTAAGTTTTCAAAATATGAATCAACAACCGCGTCGTGGCTATACATTACCTGTTTTTGCTTGTGCTTCTGCTGTCGCTGCTTTACGCGCATTACAGGAACAAACGTCATTAGAGAAAGTCGAACTTGATTTGGTTAATCCTTCCCAACGGGTGGAAATTCCAGTGGAACAGATGGCAGTAGTAGAAGCTGGAAAAGCATTGGCAATTACCCGCAGTGATCCTGGGGATAATTTAGATTTAACTGCCAATACCCCCATTTGGGCAATGGTAACACTGCAAGTAAGGCAAGCGAATGAAGAATCTATCCTGATTCAAGGGGGAGAGGGCGTGGGAAAGCAACTGCAAAGAGAGGGGGAGGCTGCTATTTATGGTTATGCTAAACAGTTATTGCAGGAAAATTTACAACCGTTATTAAGTGACCATGAACAAGTCACTATTACAATTATTCTTCCCGAAGGAAAACAGTTGGCAAAACGAACCTCAAACGAAGCCTTTGGGGTAGTGGAAGGGTTATCGTTATTGGGAACAACAGGGATTTCCCAACCGTTGAGTGCGCCCAGTCAGTTAAGCGCGTTTCAGGAAGAATTGGCGACTAAAGCACAAACATTTGACACCATTGTATTTTGTGTTGGCGAGAATGGCCTAGATTTAGCCAAACAGCAAGGGTTTAATTCTCAGCAACTGGTGAAAACGGCAAATTGGTTAGGTCCCTTATTAGTGGCTGCTGGCGAACAAGGCATCCAATCGCTGGTGTTATTTGGGTATCACGGTAAGTTAATCAAATTGGCAGGGGGCATTTTCCACACCCATCATCATCTAGCAGATGCACGATTGGAGATTTTAACCGCCTTTGCTGCCAAGGCAGGACTTCCCACAGCAATGTTACAGCAATTGTTAACTAGTGAAACAACTGAAACGGCACTGCAATATTTACGCCAACAGGATAATGGAACAGAACTGGTGGAGACCATTTATGGCGCGATCGCGCAGTCCATTGATCAACGATCCCAAGACTATATTCGCAAACACGCGGAAACAACGGTAAAAGTGGGATCAGTCTTATTTGATCGCCAAAGAGAGATTATTACGATTAGCGGTGGTGTTGAGGCCTTCGGAAACTTGCATTAATATTTCATATCAGCTTTCGTTTGCTACAATGAAGGAATATTCTTTGCTACTAGTGTGCCGTCTAGAACAATCTCGCAAACACCGTGACTACCTCAACTGACTCTCCCCAACAAAGTGCAGCCCTTGAACAAGCAAAAACAACTGGGAGCATTAATCGGCAAATGATTGCCATTTTGGATTTTGGCTCCCAATATTCGGAGTTAATTGCAAGACGCATCCGTGAAACCCAAGTTTATTCAGAAGTGCTGCCTTATTACACCACAGCCGAACAATTGGAAAAATTAAATCCCCATGGCATTATCCTTTCAGGTGGTCCCAATTCCGTTTATGATGAAGGCGCACCTGAAGTTGACCCCAAAATTTGGGAGTTAGGAATTCCCGTTATTGGGGTGTGCTATGGCATGCAAGTGATGGTGCAACAATTGGGAGGGGTTGTCAAACGGGCAGAACAAGCAGAATATGGCAAAGCCTCCCTACAAATTGAGCAAGAAGAAAGGTTATTGCCTGGGGTAGAAGATGGGGCAACCATGTGGATGAGTCATGGCGATAGTTGTCTTCAACTACCTGAGGGCTTTCAAATTCTAGCCCACACGGAAAATACACCCTGTGCCGCGATCGCGCATCCCGAGAAAAAATGTTATGGGGTACAATTCCACCCAGAAGTCATTCATTCGGTGGGTGGGGCGGTTCTCATTCGCAACTTTGTATATCAGATTTGTGACTGTAAACCCACTTGGACACCAGATGCCTTTGTGGAAGAAGCAGTGCGGGAAATCCGTGCCAAAGTTGGTGATAAACGCGTCTTACTTGCCCTCTCGGGAGGGGTAGATTCCTCAACCCTTGCGTTTCTGCTTCATAAGGCGATTGGGGATCAATTAGTGTGTATGTTCATTGACCAAGGGTTCATGCGGAAAGAAGAACCCGAACAGTTACTGGAAATCTTTAAAGATCGCTTTCATATTCCAGTGGCTTATGTCGATGCGCGCGATCGCTTTTTAGCCCAATTAGAAGGGGTCGATGATCCCGAAGAAAAACGCCGTCGTATTGGTCACGAATTTATTAAAGTTTTTGAGGAAAAATCCCGAGAACTGGGGCCGTTTGATTATCTTGCCCAAGGCACCCTTTACCCAGATGTCATTGAATCAGCAGATACCAATATTGACCCTAAAACAGGGGAACGAGTTGCCGTTAAAATCAAAAGCCATCACAACGTTGGTGGGTTACCCGAAGACTTACAGTTTAAGTTAGTGGAACCGCTGCGTAAACTGTTTAAAGATGAAGTGCGAAAAGTGGGGCGTTCCCTAGGATTGCCTGAACAAATCATCCAACGTCATCCCTTCCCTGGCCCTGGGTTAGCTATTCGCATCATTGGTGAAGTCACAGCAGAACGACTTAATATTCTCCGTGATGCAGACTTTGTGGTCCGAGATGAAATTCAAAAACAAAACTATTATCAAGACTTCTGGCAAGCATTTGCAGTTCTACTTCCTATTCGCAGTGTTGGTGTAATGGGGGATCAACAAACTTATGCCTATCCGGTAGTGTTGCGACTTATTTCTAGTGAAGATGGGATGACTGCGGATTGGTCACGCGTTCCCTATGACTTACTGGAAACCATTTCCAATCGCATTGTTAATGAAGTGCAAGGGGTGAATCGCGTGGTGTATGATGTCACCTCCAAACCCCCAGGCACCATTGAATGGGAATAATACCATTTCTCAAAAGTATTGACTCAGGGTGGGTTAAATTAGCCCACCTTTTTTAAGTTTGACTCAACATGCTAATCAGCTCGTTTCGTTTTTTCTTACTATAACCTTTCAATCCTCTTTTTTTAGCTATTGCTTTTAGTTCAGAAACATTAAAGATTTCTAAAATATTAGGATCAGTTACCTTATCAGGTAAGGGTTGTGGTGTAACATAAAAAACTTCTTTAAATATTTCTAATTTTTTGCCTTTCGTTATACCACATTTGAGTTTTATAACCTCTTCTAAACTTTCTCGCCAATATTGTCGAGGAGCTTCATCAATTCGATTACTAGCCGTTGTTACCTTAACGCCTTTTAAGGGATTGACAGGGCGATTTACAAGATATTCCAATCCCATTTTTATTTCATCAAATGTTGCCGTTGCTAAATTGATTTTGGGTGATTTTTCTTGAGCTAACAATTGAGAAACGTCAGCCGTTGCTTGAGAATTATCCGCAATAATACACCAAACTTTTTCTAACTCTGCTTGTTCAGCAACAGCATAACTAAACTTATTACCAATTACTTGATATCGATTATCTCCAACTTGGGTTACAATAATTGGCAACCAATTGCGACCACCTGCTTCATTAACAGCTTTTGCTGCACCATAAATTAAAAACTCGGATGTTTCAATCGGTTCACTTAATTCCAAATCATCCAAGTAGAGATACATTAAAGAACCAATTTCCTGTTTCATGATATAAAATACTCCTTAACAAATGATCTATAGTGTTGCAAAGCAATTTTGGATTTATAAACAGCAGGTTTATTTGAGAAAGCTGCTGTTGCTATATGAGCATGATAGGGAATTTCATAAACTTCCAAAGTTTTATGACCTTTTTTCCATTTTGGGAAGAAATAAGGAAGCAAGTCGATTCCTTTCTTTTGTTTAGTGTCTTTAATAATTTGAACAATTTTTTCCTGAGCCTGTCTTTTTTGGGCATCAGTAATATTT
>JAHEOB010000397.1 GCA_018610095.1 Halothece sp. MAG | reverse complement strand
TAGCAGATGAACCCGTAGCCAGTGTTGATCCCCATACCGCCCATACGGTTTTATCCCTGCTGCGATCGCTGTGTGACCAAGAAGGCGTTACCATCATTTGTAATTTACACCAAGTGGAACTAGCCAAAACTTACAGCGATCGAATTTTAGGATTAAAGGCAGGTCAATTAGTTTTAGATCAACCCACTCCACAGTTAGATCAAACCACTCTCAACGACATTTATGGAAAATTTGACGCTGTTAATCATACGATAAACTCAGAGATGATGGGTTAAGGTAACACTTTTTTTCTTAAGTCATTTCTGTATAGCATCATTTTTTTTGCATTAGTTCTAAATAAATATGTTCTAAACTAACTGCTTGACGACTCACTGAATCCAGGGGAATCCCATCAAACGCTTGGACAATGGTTTGAAAATTTTGGGGTTTACTCACCCAAAACGCTAAATCATTGCCATAATAACGAGGCGTATATCCTAATTCTTTTCCCCGTTGGATTGCTTGTTCAGGCTGGCTAGTTTCAATACGGATAATTTCTTGGGCAGGAATGAATTGCTTTAAGGCATCCAGTGTTCCTTCTGCAACAATTGCCCCTGCTTTGAGAATGCCAATCCGTTGACACAACCGTTCCGCTTCTTCGAGTAAATGCGTGGTGAGTAGAATCGTCATTCCTTGTTGCCGTAACTGATTAATGAGTTGCCACACATCATAGCGGGCTTCAATATCTAACCCCGTAGTGGGTTCATCTAAAATTACCAGTTGAGGTTGATGCACTAAGGCAACGGCAATATTGAGTCGCCGTTGCATTCCCCCACTGAGAGTTGAAACGATACTGTTGGCGCGATCGCGCAGATTAACTGCTTCTAAACACCATTGAATTTGTTGTTGCCGTTGTTTGCGATTAAAACCATATAACTGAGCGTAAAAATCAAGCGTTTCCTGACAGGTTAGGGTTTGATAGAGTAAATTCTGTTGCGGGGCAATCCCAATTAAGGGTTTCGTTTTTTCTGAAATCGGTTGTTGATTAAACTCAATTGTACCGCGATCGCGCTGCAATAAATTACATAAAATATTTATTGTGGTAGTTTTTCCGGCGCCATTGGGACCCAGTAATCCATACACCTGTTCGGGATAAGCGGTTAAGTTAAGATTACGCAAAACCTGGACAGAGCCGTAAGACTTGCATAAGCCTTCAATTTTTAACATTGTTGATTAATATTGACGCGACGAATTGACTAATTTGATTCTGTAATAACAAATACCATTTCCCTTTATTTTTTTTTATTCAAGAAAGATGCTTTTCTAGCTAGTGGTGACAATTAATTATCAGATTCCCGATTTTCATATCGTTGTAAAAAAGTTGTGACAGCATCTTCGACGATTTCAGTTATTTCTTGTTGAGTAGGCGAATCAGTTATTCCTAGTAACCGTTGTAAGTGGTGGATTCCTAAAAACATCCCAATAAATTGAGTAGCGGCATGATAACTATCGCAAGGCTTGAGTTTTCCTTTTTGTTGTTGTTGATCGAGATATTGACTTAAACGATTCCAATTGGATTGGGGTCCAGCATTAAAAAATAATTCTCCTAGTTCTGGAAATTGTTGGGTTTGAGCAATAACCATTCTAAGTAATGCTACACCGCGATCCGATAAAATGACTGACATTGCTTGTTTTCCAATGGCAGTTAATCCTTCTCGTAGCGGTAAGTTTTCAAGATTAGTTTCTGTTAACGGAGATAAAATTTGTTGACTCAAATCTTCCACAATGGCACGAAATAATGCTTGTTTCCCCCCAAAATAATTATAAATCGTACTTTTTGAGCCACCGACTTCTTTGACGATCGCATCGACACTTACGCCATTGTATCCTCGTTCAATAAATAAATCAGTTGCAACCTTTAATATTTGTTTCTTCTTCTGTGCTGAGTATGCAGTGGAGACTCCCATTAATTCGCTCCTAAATCTTCTAAGATACGTTGATTTTGACAATACCATACAGTACGGTACAATAAAAATAATTTCAGTCAAACCTCTAACTAATATCTCAGAGATGGTCATCCAATCAGAGGAAACACCAGAGCAGAGCCATGATAGTCCTTCTAAAGGTCGAAAAAAGAGATTGTTCTGGTTAGGAGGCTTCTTTTTATTAGCAGGCGATATCGCCCTGATTCTTCCCCGCTTTTTATCAGAAACTTCTTCTCAAGAAACGACCTCCAAGATGAATGTTTTACCAGTGGAAACTATCACTGTTACTCCAAGTTCGTCTTATGAGGTTAATCGTCGTTATACAGGGAAAATTACGGCTCGGCGAAGTAGCGAATTAGGGTTAGAACGGGGTGGTGAAATTAAGGAAATTCTTGTGGAAGAAGGCGATCGCGTTACTGCAGGAGAGCCCTTAGCCCGACTGGATACTCGCAATCTAAAAGCTCAAAAACAACAGTTACAAGCGCAACATTCCCGAGCTTCAGCGCAATTAGAACAATTAAAAAACGGTCCCCGCCAAGAAAAAATTGCGGCTGCTAAAGCAAGGGTGCGTAACCTTCAAGAAGAATTGGAACTCAAACAAAAACAGCGATCGCGCCGAGAATTCCTTTACCAGGAAGGTGCTATTTCCCAAGAAAAACGAGATGAAGTGGTGAGCCGAGAACAAGCCCTTAAGGCAAGTCTTGATGAAGCTGAAAGCCAACTGCAAGAGCTGCTTAATGGCACACGCCGGGAGGAAATTGCTGCCCAACAAGCAAAGGTAGAGGAATTGGAAGGCAATTTAGAAGAGATTGAGGTTAATCTGAGTAAAAGTGTTATTACCGCTCCTTTTGACGGGATTGTTTCCCAAAGACTCCTTGATGAAGGAACAGTGGTACAAACCGGACAAGCAGTGATTGAGTTAATGGAAAACACGGCACCGGAAGCAAGGATAGGTATTCCCCCTTCCGTTGCCAAACAGTTCCAAGTGGGAGCATCTGCCAAATTGACGATTGATCGTGACGCTTATCAGGCAACTGTAACTTCGATTCTGCCAGATGTTTCTGAACAAACCCAAACCAGAACCCTTGTTTTACGATTCCCACCACAAACTCTTTTGGAAACCACACCCGGTCAAACCGTACGACTTAATTATGGGAAAACCATTGATAAGCAAGGGTATTGGTTGCCGATTTCGGCATTAACGAAAGGGATTCGCGGTTTATGGACGGTTTATGTGGTGGTTCCTGATGGTGAGAAATCAAAAGTGCAACAAGAAGCAGTTGAAATTATCCATCAACAAGAAGACCGTGCCTTTGTTCGCGGCACGTTAGAGCCTAATACAGAAATTGTCGCTAATGGAACCCATCGTTTAGTTCCGGGACAACGGGTAAATAGGAATAATTAGCAATTCAAAATTTTTTCTAAATCTATCCTGATGAGTAAAGAGATGGTACGTCCGTTTTATCGCAATCTCCGAATTTTAATTCTGACTATTTTCTTAATCGTGGCTTGGGGAGTTGCATCCTTCCAATCCTTACCGCGACAAGAAGATCCCGAACTCATTCCGCGCACTGCCGTGGTGCAAACGGCTTATCCAGGAGCAAGTGCTGATCGCGTGGAAGCCTTAGTAACAGAAGTTTTAGAAACTGAAATTACCGAAATTGAAACTGTTAAAAATATCTCCTCCACCTCTCGGGTAGGCTTTTCCCGTATCTCTGTGGAGTTAGTGGATCAGGTTCAAAATGCTCAGCCCATTTGGTCAAAAGTCCGCGATCAGATGAATCAAGCCGCAAATCAGTTTCCGGCAGGGGCACAGGAACCAGAACTCGATGAAGTCAAAATTAAGGCCTATACCCTTATTCCCGCTTTGAAGTGGCAACAAGACAGTGAGCCCAATTATGCCATCCTCCGTCGCTATGGGGAAGAGTTAGCTGCTGTAATGCGCCAGGTAAAAGGAACGGAAGAGGTGGAACTGTTTGGTGCACCGAAGGAACAGATAAGCGTGGAAATTAGCGCCCCGGAATTAGTTGCGGTTGGCTTATCGCCGCAACAACTAGCCAATCGCATTCGTCTTAGCGATGCCAAAATCTCAGCAGGGCAACTTCGCAATGCTCAAAACAATTTTGCGATCGAGGTGGAAAGTGAACTGGAAACCCTGGAGCAAATTCGCCGCATTCCCATTCAAAACAGTAGTGAGGGACAATTTACCCGTTTGGATGATATTGCTGCTGTAAGCCGAGGAATTCACGATCCCCCGCAACAATTGGCTGTCATTCAGGAAGACCCCGCGATCGCGCTAGGCATTTTAATGAAATCCGGCGTCCGCATTGACCAGTATTCCCAAACCGTTCATCAAAAACTGGATGACTTTCGCTCTCGGCTTCCTCAAGGAATGGGGTTAGAGGTGATTTTCAATCAAAGCGAATATGTCAATGAGCATATGAACTCCCTAATGGCAAATTTGCTGTTTGCTGCCATTTTGGTTGTGGCTGTGGTGTTTGTTGCTATGGGGGGGCGTTCTTCCCTAATTATAGGAACTGCCCTGCCCTTAACGGTTTGTGCTGTTTTAGGCTGGATGAGTCTTACCGGG
>JAHEOB010000396.1 GCA_018610095.1 Halothece sp. MAG | reverse complement strand
GCGGTTCCCAAAGGGAACATCGCTGATTGGGATTAGCTTTACTGGCAGCGCGATCGAGCCTTGCTTGATTTTCTGGTTGCGCGATTACTGATTGGGATTAGCTTTAGCGGCAGCGCGATCGCGCCTTGGTTGATTTGCCGGTAGCGCGATCGAAGCCAACCAATTGCTAGCTAGGGAATAAATTCCCAGCCTCATAGCTCAAGTCAGTTAAAACTGACTAACTTAGCAATTATTTTAAGTTGGCTTATTGCCTGATCGCGCCAAAGGCTCACCGCTCCGAAGGAGCAATCATGCCATACTAATTTCGCTTCTACAATTAAAATCAACTCGATTTCGACTCGGTTTTAACCGAGTTCAACCATTAGACAAGGAATTGATTCCTTGGCTTGTTGCGCGATGCGCCCAGAGGGCGCGGTTCCCAAAGGGAACATCGCTGATTGGGATTAGCTTGACTGGCAGCGCGATCAAGGCTTGGTTGATTTGCCGGTTGCGCGATCGCACCTTTCGGTCTGATTGCTAAATTAATAATAGTGCAAAGCAGACGAGTTGACATGATAGACCATAACATCATCAAAGCATAGAGCAATCCGTTCGATCCAATTGAAGCAGTTATGGCTAAAGTAACGATTAACCTTCCCGAAGAAGTGCTTTCCGCTCGCCGTCTTCCTCCAGATGGCTTTGTCAAGGAGTTGCGTTTGGCAGCGGCAATTTACTGGTATCAAAGAAATGAAATCTCTCAAGAAAAGGCAGCTCAAATTGCCAGCTTGAATCGAAAAGATTTTTTAGCGGCCTTGGCACGAGAAGAAGTCGATGTATTTAAAGTCGATTTTGAACAGTTGAAGCGAGAATTAGAGCGTGGTTGAATTTCCTGCAATTAATGCCTCCCCTTTAATTTTTCTAACGAAAGGGAATTGCCTATCTCTATTGCAAGCAGTTAGCGCAAAATTCATTGTTCCGGAAGCTGTAGCAACAGAAATTCAAGCTTATGGCGACTCTGATCTTACGGCTCAAGCCTTAGCAACAACTGAGTGGCTTATCATTAAGAAAACTCCTTCTATTCCCAGTATTATTCAATCTTGGGATTTAGGACCCGGAGAATCTGCTGTTTTAAGTTGGGCCTATTTTTCTAGCGGAACTGAGGTCATTATCGATGATTTGATGGGCCGACGCTGCGCTGAGGCTTTAAAAATTCCGATGCGAGGAACGTTAGGAATCGTTTTATTAGCTAAACAACAGGGCAGGATTTCTAAAGCTCGTCCTGTACTCCAAACTTTAAAACAGTCTGGAATGTATCTTTCAGAAAATGTAGTCCGTGAAGCGTTAAAAATCGTCGATGAGTAAAAATCGTGATTCTTACCATAAAATTAACTAGAAGCCAGCGCGATCATTGTCGAGAATAGGTGGCGCGATCGAGCCTTGTTTGATTTGCCGGTTGCGCGATGCGCCCAGAGGGCGCGGTTCCCAAAGGGAACATCGCTGATTGGGATTAGCTTGAGTGGCAGCGCGATCGAGCCTTGGTTGATTTGCCGGTTGCGCCATCGTGCCAGAACAATTCTTAGAAACAGCCAACCAATCGCCAGCGAATAACGCCATAAGACTTAATGGAGACTATTCCAAAAATTGACGCTCTCCCGTTAAGCTAACGCTATAACGAGAGATTCTTGGTTCTAACCACTAACAACTAGGTTATCAGTGGACGAGTCCGCTTGCTCTGTCAAACAGTTGCTTGAACTATCAGTCAAAGTAGAGGCGGGTCTCTCCCCAAGCGTTGATTCTGGCTCGAAGCCAGCCGTTTCCGTCCGCCCGACGGTACGGATTCCTTCTCTTAGAATATTGATGGCTGCATTTTCATCCCTGTCTAACCTTGCTCCACACTCACAAGCATGGGTTCGGGTTGACAGAGACTTTTTCACCGTTCGACCACAGCTAGAGCATTCTTGGCTTGTGTATTGAGGAGGAACAGCCACTGCTACCTTCCCAAACTTACTTGCAAAATACTCTAACCAGACTCGAAATTGATACCAACCTACATCCGAGATTGACTTAGCTAGACAGTGGTTTTTAACCAAATTAGACACTTTCAAGTTTTCATAGGCGATTAGATCGTTAGACCTTACTACGCAACGCGCCAGTCTCTTCGCGTGTTCTCTACGTTGCCTACTTATCCTTAAATGTGCTTTCCCTAACTTCTGTCTAGCCTTTTTACGATTAGATGAACCCTTTTGTTTCCTAGAAACGCGACGTTGAAGCTGTTTTAACTTCTGTTCACCTTCTCTAAAGAAACGAGGATTAGGTTCTTTGTGACCATCAGAATCAGTATAGAAAGATTCTAAACCCACATCTAATCCGATGGTTTTCTTGGTCGGTTCTAGTTCTTCTTTGACTTCTATATTGATGAGAAATTGGCAATAGTAGCCATCAGCACGACGGACTAATCGTACCCGTTTAATCTCATCAGGATGATAGAAATGAAGGTCTCTAGTTCCAATCAACTTGACTCTACCAATCCCGTTTTTATCGGTAAAAGTAATATGTTTACGGGTTTCTAAATCAAGTTTCCATCCACAAGTCTTGTACTCTACGGAACGGTTATTCTTTTGGAACTTAGGATATCTGCTCGATCCAGTAACTCCATTTTTACAATTAGTGTAGAACCCATGGATAGCAGACCACGCACGTTCAGCACCAGACTGTCTTGCCATAGAGTTCAATTTTCCAGCAAAAGAAAATTCCTTTGCTAATTGTTTACAAAGTTTGTTCAAAGCGTACTTATTAACACCACTATGATCCATCCAGTAACGAAGACACTTATTACGAATGAACTGAGTCGTCCGTATAGCTTCGTCAATAGCTCGATATTGGTGTTGTTTAGCTTTGACTTTAAACTCTAAGACAAACATATCTATGCTGAACTAGCTGGTTAAAAAAAATTCTAACACAAAAAAGTGGGCATGTGGTAAGTTATTAAATAGTTGACCACAATTCATCACTCATCAAACCTTCGATTATGATGAGAGTCTTCTTGTGGAAGACAGATAAAAAAGGAACCTTATGGTATTATCGCTCTGTAGTTAATGCATTTCGTGAGCGGAAAGTAACGCCAATTGTAGAAGAATTAAAAGAGGTTGTTAAGCAATTGGAAACCGTTGCAAATTAATGATTGATTGTTTATCTCAAACAGATTTTATTATATTCTATTGAAATATTGAAATTGAAAGCTAATCAACTATCAATAGAATTTATAATTTATCAAAGGAAAATGGTCAAGTAATGAAAGATTTTACAGAATATGAAATTAATTATTTTTTCGTTGATTCAGATGAAGTTCGCGCTAATCTTTTGGCAATGAATGCCACCTTAAAATTCGAGAAAGTATTCCAAAAGAGGTATATTTTTCAAATACCAGAAAACGTGGATATTATAGAGCTTTCCTCCAAACTAGCATTTTTTAATACTCAAGGG
>JAHEOB010000395.1 GCA_018610095.1 Halothece sp. MAG | reverse complement strand
GCAGTGGCGGTATCCCCATTGCTGTCTTCGATTTCGTAGTCAAAGCTGTCAGTGCCATTGAAATTAGCCTCGGGGGCGTAGTCAATGGTGTCATCGCTGGGATCGTCGGGGGTTCCGTTTTCATTCACTGTGGCTGTCCCATTGCTGGGATTCGACGCGATCGCGATCGCGCTATTTGAAGCCCCATCCCCGCCAAAGTCATCATTATCTAAGACGCTAATCGTTACAGACGTATCCTCATCTGTCTCAGCAGTGTCATTTTCCACTGTCGGGAGGTCATTAACAGGATTCACCGTAATTTCTACTGTTGCAGTGGCGGTCTCCCCATTGCCGTCTTCAATTTGGTAGTCAAAGCTGTCAGTGCCATTAAAGTCAGCATCGGGGGTGTAGTCAATGGTGTCATCGGTGGGGTCGTCGGGGGTTCCGTTTTCATTTACTGTGGCTGTGCCATTGCTGGGATTAGTTTCAATGAGAATCGCGCTACTACCTGGCCCATCTTCCCCAAAGTTATCGTTAGCAAGGACATCAATGGTGATGGCTGTATTCTGAGTCGCCGTAGCACTGTCATCCCTCGCCGCTGGGGATGAACCAAGAAGTGCTTCCACAGCAACATCAGCTTGAATTAAACCAGAACCACTATCAAAGTCAAATCCTGACGACTCCATATCAATGGCAGTGTCTTTAAGGGTTGTATAAACTTCATCAGGGCTTAAGCTACCAGGCCCCCCAGCTGCGTCTAACATTAAGCTGGCAACCGCCGCTGCATGGGGAGCTGCCGCAGACGTGCCAGGGAAGTTCGGAAAGTTATCCCCGTCATTATTAATGTCTTCACCAAAAAAGGTGGTATTAGTATTATCTGGCGCAACAAAACGGGGCTGAGACCTAACTTCTGGCTCGGGTAAGGGATTCCCTGCGGTATCAAATAGAATTGGTGTTCCTCCTGCTGAGGAAAAATCTTCTAACAAAGGAGGTTCTTGCCCAAATTCTGGGGTGTCAAAGAAAGGAGCAGCGCCTACTCCTGCAGCCCCTGCTGCATTGGGATGACCAAAAGACGTGGAACTATTGGTGGCAAATTCTGCATCGCTAGTGCCACCTATAAAGTCAATATATTTCACTTTTCCAGGAGTGGGTCCCTCTGATGGCAAAAATTGGGTGAGTAACAGGTTAAAAGTTGCTTCAGAGCCAGTATTATTTTGGAACTCCAGTAATTCTACTGCATCTCCGTCTATATTGTCGTCTATGCTATTAGTTAAAATGGTATCTTGAGCGCTATTAAAAACGAAAGCATCCATATCATTAGCAGACCCCGCTCCGCCAGCTTGAGCGTGGGGCTGATCCCACTGAAAAGAGAGTCGGACTGCTTCACCATCGGCAAGAGTGAACTCCTGAAAGATATCTACTTGGTTGGGGTCGGGGTTAAAATCATGAGCGAGAGACTCAGCATTGCCATCATTACCGAAGATATCCAAAGTTGTACCACTATCACGAAAATCACTTTCATAGGAATCCCGACCATAATTCCCAGCAGAGGAGAAATAAGGGACGCCTGCATCAGCCGCCTCATCTGCAGCCTGAGCAATAATTCCATCTTGGAAGAAAGGTTGGGCGAAATAGCTAATATCATCGACGATAATATCGGCACCAGCATCAACTAATTCACCAATCCCCGTGGCAAAATCGGCGGCTCCCTCAAAGGCAGTGCGAAAAGCTAAATCAGCCCCCGGTGCTACGTCGTGAATTAGCTCAATCATGGCACGCCCTTCGTCGATACCATCACCACTGCCTAAATCCTTTAATACTTCCACTGGAGTACTATTAAAGGGGTTGCCTTCTCCGGGAATATCCCCACTGGCAACGCCATCCGAGGCTCCGTCTAAGTTGTTATAACTATCGGAGAGAACGCCAATTTTAATTCCACTGCCATCCACATCAAAATCAGATCGCGCATCATCGGCATTGAGAGAAATATCTCCTTGACTGGTGGTTTCCCCTACATTAGTAACGGGTTTATAAGCCGGTCGCGCAAAGTTGAGGCTCTCTAAGGTTGCCATATCTTTGATCGCAGTTACTGGAAGCGAACCGTTGACCACCTTTCCGAAAGAAGCTGTCTCTTCTAATCCTAAAGCTTCTAAGTCTTGCAGGAGGCTTTTTCCATCTTCAGTCGCGATCGCTTCAATGGCGACTTTATCTTCGTTAGTTTGTAAAAGGGGATTAGAATCAAGACTGATTGGACGATCAACCTGAAATTCTCTATACGCTTTAGCTAAGTCTGGTCCGACTTTTCCTGCTAAGGGATCACTCTTGTTCTCTAAGGGATTTGTCAATTTGAAATTTGCCATCGCTTGTCTAATTGACTCCTCACCATCATCCTCGGTATTTGTTACAGTTGCGAGATTCCCATCTTGTTGAAGAGATGAAGTGAGAACGTTTTCTGATGCTGAAGAACTTAAAACGTCTCCTTGCTCGATAATTGGTGTCTCAATACTGCTTTCAGTTCTCGCTGTTGTGGCGTTAACATTGGCAGACGTCTCTTGGAAACTCCTAGAAGGAGAAGTTAACGCTAGGTCTAAACGATCTAAAACGTCAGTAGTTAGCCACTCTGGAGAGGGAGTTTCGGTAGTTGCGCCATTCAATTGTTTTTCAAATATCGTTTCTGGCTTTGAATTGACTAACATTTCTTGGGAGAATTCGGTTAACAGGCTCCCCCTTTCTGGGATTAATTCCGTCAAAGAGTCTGATTTTTCAGAAACAGCGATCGCTTCCTCCATCAACCAAGGCAACTTCATTATATTTCTCTCTCCTTTTACGAGTGAACCGTTAATTCTTGATTTCAACTAAAAACAAGTTTAGGTTAGCTAATAAGGATTAGGGTGTCAACTTTTCTTGAAGTTGCCATAATTTTGTGATTAATTGAAAGCCGAAAAACCTATAAGACAAAATTAAAGTTATAATATCACTCTTAAAAAGTCACTTAGAAATGTAACTTCGACTCCCTATTGAAACTCATTATTTTCTTAAGAAATAAAAGCAATTAGATTTGTGATATTTTGCAAGTATTCAAGTTTCAAAAGAATCAATGTTTAATATTTCTTATAAAACTTTCT
>JAHEOB010000394.1 GCA_018610095.1 Halothece sp. MAG | reverse complement strand
GCCGGTGGCAATTACTGCTAAATGGGTGTTAAAAGAACCCACAAAAGGAGAAAATAATGGTACTAAGGGAATTTCTTTAAATAAGCTGGGTCAGTCTTTCAATAATCCTCGGATTGGGATCATGCTAATGACTTTATTTGGATCAGCCATCCTTTTTTATACAGTTATTGTTTATGCCCCCCTCTATTTTCAAACTGCAATTGATGCCAATTCTTTTGTCAATGGTATGATTTTAGCGACCCGCGCGATCGGGGCTGCCCTTATCGCTGCGGTGGGGGCAACTCGTATCGCAAAACGGTTAGGAAAAGCCTATGCCATTAGTTTGGGGTTAATTATCATGGCAGTGACTTTAGCAGTGATTCCCTTGCTTGAAACCAGTCAGCAAGCATTACTAACTGCCTTAGGATTTGGACTGGGATTGGGGGTAGTCATGCCGACTGTTTACGATGCCCTCGCTGATTTATCCGCTTCAGAGGGACGTTCCACCTTACTGGCATTAGGGGCAGGAACCGCCTCATTAGGGCAATTTTTATCCCCGATTTTACTGGGTTCCCTTTGGGAAACTGGCAGCACCAATGTCTTTTGGGTAGCAACTACCATCGCGATCGCGCTTGCCCTGTTGCAGTGGCTTTCCCATCAACTCTCTTATCCGTATAACTGAATTAGATAATCGTACCAGAGTCAAAAACGTGATATGCCTTCGATTCAAGAACTTCCCATTGCTTTAGTCGCGCAATTCATTACCCGTCGCTTTAACCAAAAAACCAAAAATACTGCATCCATTCAAAAGCAGTTTCTGCTGTCGTTGTTAAGGGATCATCAAAATACCGCCTTTGGTCGCGAATATGGCTTTGCTGACATCACAACAGTTGACGAATTTCGAGAACGAGTGCCGATTTTCAACTACAGTGATTTTCGCCCTTACATTGAACAAATTGCCAACGGGGAGTCCAATATTCTCACGGCAGATAGGGTAACTTATATGAACATGACCAGTGGCACCACTGGCAAACAAAAACTGATTCCAGTCACGCAACAAGCCCATAAGATTAGAAGCCAAGCTAACTTGACCACTTTCTGCTTTGGGGTGAAATCGGCTTGGGAACAAGGGCGACCGTTTGGCAGAATGTTGCTAACCAGTTCTGTACAATTACTGGGGCATACGCCAGCAGGAATTCCCTACGGGCCCATCAGTGTTGGGGATTTGCGTTCTAGTAATTGGCTGTCGAAACAACTGTTTGCCCATCCCTTTCAAGCCCTACAACCAAAAGATAGTCTCGCCCGTCATTATGTTTGTCTATTGTTTGCCCTAAAAAATCGCAATTTGCGTGTCATTGGGGCTAATTTTCCCGTTTTAGCCCTACGCTTATGTCACTACTTGGAAAATCATGCAGAGGCGTTAATTGCTGATTTAGAACAGGGCGCGATCGCGCATTGGCTAAACATTGACCCTGATCTTAAAGCCACCTTAGAACAAAAATTATCTCCTGCCCCGAAACGAGCGCAACAATTACGCCAACTCCTTGAAAAACACCAACGTTTAACCCCGATTTTAGCTTGGCCAAATCTTTCCTGTGTGGTAACTGCCCGTGGGGGAACGTCTGATTTTTACTTGCAACGATTTCCTGAATATTTCGGTGATACCCCCGTTTTTGGCGGGATTTATTCTTCAGCGGAAGCAGTATTTGGCATTACCCCGCAACTCAACCAAGACAGTAGCATTGTCGCCATTGAAACTACCTTTTTTGAATTTATTCCTCCCTCAGAGTGGGAAAAAGAACAACCCAAAACTTTACTGGCCCATGAAGTGGCGGTAGGGGAACGATATCGCATTGTAGTGAGTAACTATAATGGCTTTTATCGCTATGATCTCGGTGATGTGGTGGAAGTCATGGGATTTTATGGCAATGCCCCCTTAATTGTGTTTCGTTATCGACGCGGTGGGCTGCTTTCTTCCAGTACGGAAAAAACCACCGAGTTTCATGCCATGCAAGTAATGCAGCAACTCCAACAGGAATTTCAGATTGCCCTAGAAAATTTCTGTATCACCCTTGCTGATGACAAAACGCCACCGCCCTATTTAGTCAATATTGAATTATCGGCTGGTTCGACCCTGAATGATCCCCAACAATTTCTGGAAACATTTGATCAGCGCTTAAAAACCATTCATGCTTCCTATGAATTTAAACGACGGGATCAAGTGCCACCACCGCGTTTACGGATTTTAGCGGAAGGCAGTTTTGCCAAACTTCAGCAACGGCTGATTCAAAATGGAACCCCCGAACATCATCTGAAATGTCCTCATATTAGTGAAGATCGTAACTTTTTAGCCGATCTCCCAGTACAACAAGAAGTTTGTTTTCCAAACGATAAAAATTAAGGAGTAATTATGCAAAAAAAAGATTGGGTAAAAACCATTGTTAATACCCCTGCTATCAAAAAAATAGAAAGCCTAGTTCCCAAATATTCCCGAGTGGGGGATTCTGTCTTTTTTACAACTGACCAATTTCCTTGGGCAAAAAATTTGGAAGCCAATTGGCATCTGATTCGCCAAGAATTAGACCAAGTTTTGGAACGAGTGGGGGAACTGCCCAACTTTCAAGACATTATGCCCCGTCAACAACGGATTAGCCAAGATGATGGTTGGAAAACTTATTATTTTTGTGCCTTTGATTTTGTTGCTAAGAAAAACTGCGATCGCTGCCCGCAAACGTGGAACTTAATTAAAGATATTCCCGGACTCAAAGTTGCGTTTTTCTCCATTTTAAGTCCAGGGAAACAAATTCCAGAACATCGCGGTAAGCATAAGGGAATCATCCGTTATCATCTGGGATTAAGAGTCCCCGAACCCAAAACTTCTTGTGGCATTCGGGTTGATAATCAAATTGCCCATTGGGAGGAAGGGAAAAGTTTAATTTTTGATGATACCTTCCCTCATTCTGCTTGGAATAATAGTAATGACTATCGGGTCGTGTTATTCCTTGATATTGCTAGACCCATGGATTTTCCCCTGTCACTGGTCAATTGGGCTGCATTTCAGATCCTTTCCTTTTCTTCCCTAGCGCAAGAAGCAAAAGCCAATTATCGAAATTGGGAAAAGCGGTTTGAAGCACAAAATTCAGATTCGTCTCAGTAGCGAATGCCAGGTTTGAGGTTGCCTAATGCCATCCCAGAAAACTTTCGGCAAGGCAAAAAGCGATCCCAAATGAATGCGCCACTTATTCCATGACCATGCGGAAGCCGTTAAGGGGTGAGGATGCCAAAAGCGGTTAATGGAACAGACAACCTCATCTCCTAAAGTGGTCACTTCATGCCACCAACCTGCTGGCAAATAAAGCACCTCTCCTGCTTGCAGCGTTATCTCATAACGTTGTTTTAGAGCCTGTTGGAGTTTGGGAAAGGCAGAAAAATCCGGGCGATCGGGATAAACTTGGCTATAGGAGGCACGGAGTTTTAATCCATGTTTTAAATGGACAGAAATGGGGAAAGGATACAGATTATTTAGTTCTGTTGGCGGAAACATCACCACTTTTTTATCCCCTTGCAATTGAATTAATAAGCTATCTACGGGATCATAATGGAGACAGGTGGTATGTCCACCAGGGCCAACCCATAGATTAAACCCCGTAGCAGGTAAGGTTAACCCCAGTTGGTTAATAATATTGTTTAAAACGGAATGGTGATTGAGGGGGGTATTGACTAAAGGGAATTTCGCCAAATAAATATCGCGATCGCGCGCTTGTTGAGTTTGAATTAATTCGGCAAATTCTGAAAACGAAAGCGTTGTCGGTTCCATTCCCCGACCAATTTCTTGCCATTCTCGTTTATCCTGTTGGTAGCGTTCTCGCCCATAAGCCCGTACCGGTGTCGGATAATCGCCTAAATAATGAGTCAAAAAGTCTAAATCCCAACTGGGTTGGTCTGGCAGTAAGTCTAAAATAACCGCCGGTTGGTTGGTTTTGCGATGTTGGTTAAAAAATCCTTGGCTTGTTAAACTCTCAATAGGAATCCGAGGAATAGTGGGTGTTGACATAGCACGATTATGTTGGCTTACAAACGGTCAATGTACAATATTGGTTAATTTATCGTTCAATTTAAATCGTTATTGTTAATCGCTAATAAGTCATTCCTGAAAGTCTAATAAATTTTAGCATTTGTCACTGGTTTTTGTTAACCTTCAGAAAAGTTGGCTAGTAATTTTCTAATACTGATT
>JAHEOB010000393.1 GCA_018610095.1 Halothece sp. MAG | reverse complement strand
GATGAAGGGTTTATCCCCTTCTTTAAGTTTGGTATCTTGCGCGGGAAAGGTGTAGGTATAAATGTAGGACTGCTTTTCAGGATAGGAATCTTCTATTTTGGTTAAACCAGCGAGGCACTGGGCATCGGCAATCAGTTCATTTTCAAATTGGGTTTGATGGTAAAACAATTGCCACCATTGCGGTTTAGCTTCCCGTTGATGAAATTCCAACAGATGGGAGAGTCGGGTATAAAGTGGGGAGGGATTTTCCTGATGAACACCAAGCCGGGCTTGATACTCTTCATGCTCAATTTCCCAAGGTTTGCGATTGCGCTCTTGATCCTGCTCTGTCAGTTCTTTTTGCTGGTTTAACCAAGGCGTATTTTCAGGGCGAAGTTGCAGCAGCCAGTCTCGGAGTTTTTGGGTGGAGATGCAATCGTCTTTATTGTAATCGGCGATGTGTTGCAGTAGCTGATCCTCTCCAGTTTCTCGCCAGCGGTGATACATAACGATGCTATCAGTGGCAGTAGCAACTTCCCCGTCTCGTTTCTCCATATAGAAGGTTTCCAGATTCTTAATGGAGTAGCCGGGTTCAGAAATGCGCAGGCTTTCCCGTACCACCACATAAAGATCCACAAATTTTTGCCCCCGAAGGAGATTGTCCAGTTGTTCCTCACAAATGCCATAACGTCCGGCTAATCGCTTGAGGGCAGTCGTTTCATAATGATTGTAATGATAGATATGGGCATGGGGATATTGTTTGAGATGGGAATCTAGAAAAGCCATGAATGCCTGAAACGTCTGCTTTTCTTCCCCATGATCATGCGCCCAGAAGGGGTGAAAAGTTCCTTCCCCGTTATCTTGATAATACACGCCAAACAGATATTCTAAACCATCGGGGTAGAGGGGATCGCCTTCCATATCAAAGAAGAGATCCCCAGCATCGGGTTTAGGCATCCGCTCCAATCCTTTGCCGGGTGAAGCGGACAGAATTTCATAGGTGGATTCGCCCGTTTGATCCTTATGGTGTTGCAATGCGGCTTGGGCTTGCAGTCGCTGGAAAACTTCGGGATTCAAATCGGAAATTTTAGTCTCCGGTGGCGTGTTTGCCAGTTCCCCTAATGTCGTAATTCCTGCTTGCTGAAGTTTGACAATCTGGGAGCGTTGAATGTTGGCGACGCGGCTGAGGTGATCGTCTTGTTCCCACTGCGCTGTACAATGGGCTTGCCAGTGACAGATCGCGCAATGCTGGCAGGGTTCGGGATAAGACGCACTCGGCAAATGATGGAGATAAGCTTCAAAGCGCTGTTTTGCCCGTTGATAATAGAAAATAAAATCAGTCACTTGATAGGGAACGTTTTCCCCATTGCCCAGCACAAGATACATCCATTCCGGGCGCTTCCCCTGAAGATTGGTTAGCAATTCAGTATAGCTGCACAGTTGAATTAGATGCTTGGCTTCTGGGGTTCGCGTCAGTTTGGTATCGACTACTT
The DNA here is from genome assembly GCA_018610095.1 of Halothece sp. MAG. GTDB lineage: Bacteria > Cyanobacteriota > Cyanobacteriia > Cyanobacteriales > Rubidibacteraceae > Halothece. The sequence goes on along the minus strand of JAHEOB010000393.1, from coordinate 2,315 downwards.
CATAGCTGTGATTGCCAAGTAGCGATTGCGCTCCGCGCAGCGCCAAAGGCGATCGCGCTTCGGTTTTAATCAAGAAATCGGCATCTCCTCGCCAAGGCGGATCGTAAAGCACCGCTTGATAGATCACATCAGCCCCAGCTTCCATGGCTTGTTGCGTCATCTGGACGCGATCGCGCAATCCCTGATCTTTGGGAATTTCTGTAACTTCATAGCCAGTATCTTTCAGTTGTTGCAAATAGGCAAGTTCATGTTCCAGCCCTTTTTGTTGCAGCAGTTCATCCGTGGCGCTGGCTGGGGTGGTTTCCCAATCCCGGCTCAGGCTTTGAACATCTAGAAATGTGGCATGGCGACATCCCAAAAAGTTTACCAAATCCGCAGGGGAATACAGAGACTTACCGTTGGGTAATGTTTGCATGAAGGTTGATGTGATTTTGCTGTCCTTCCTAGAGTACCCAATCTACCAACCGATTTCCAAAATTTGATTAGGAAAATGTCTACCAACGAGCCAGCATTTGTATTTTTCATAATTGGTTAGAACTTCAGTTTGCTAAGGTAAAAGGCAAGAGTTACCAAGTTACCATGAAACCCGAAATCCATTCCCTCAAGAAAAAGCAAAAGCCTAACTCGGACAAGTCTGAGTCGGAATCCAAACCGAAATCAGAACGCTCCAATTCTTCTGATTCAGCACAGTCCACTCATACCTCGTCATTGAAATCCAACCAAAAGCTTTCTCCCAAGCCAAAATCCTCCAAGCAGGCGAAACAAAAAGACACTCATCAATCAGATAACAAAAAACCTGCTGATTTTTTTCAAGCAGTAGGGGTAATTAAGGGTAAAGTTTCCATTCTTTCTGAAAATCAAGGGACAGTTACCATTGCTGGAAAATCATATCGCCTATTTCTGCCTCACTACCGAGCAAAGGCAATCAGGATTTTAAAGGAGACAATTGAAAAAAGGGGAAATGTAGAACAAACGCTGGTGGTTTATCCCGAATTCGTTCATTATCCTAATGAAGATCCCTTTTACCAGCTTTCTTTTCACCTGGTGACAGTTATTCAACAGAAAAATACTGACATCCTGAACGATTTAAATGAAATGGAATTTAATCTGGCTGGGCTTTGGCAATTCATCCCGGATTTTTCCCTACCCTGTGTTTCTGTCTTTAAAAACCTTACACGCAGGCGTTCCCATCACTTCAAACACAAAAATCCAGTAGCAAAAGTCCGACTTTTGCAACCCTTTCATCTTCCGTTGTTATGGGAACAACCACTAGTCGAACCTAAACCTGTTAACTCTGAACCAACTTCCGCCATGTTTATTAGGGTAAAGGCGCAGTTTTGTCCTGAGAAAGATATATTTCACTTTATCAGTCTTTTAAGATCACCACTAGAGGAAACACCGCCCTTTTTACAGCTTTCTGAACAAGACCTAGAAGCAGCAAAGCAACAAAAACAAGAAAAGAAAAAATTAAAACAGGAAGGGTTAACAGGAACGGCTCTTGCGGAACGCCTTGGTGTTAGTGGCAGTACTGTAGCTGCCCATAGTAAAAAAGAGAAAGAGGCATTTATGGCTTGGACAAGTCACAAAGATCCCAGAGGATGGGCTTGGGAACGACGAGACCAACAAGGTGATACTTCTCAGAAAACATCAAAACCCCGCTATTTTGTCGTTAGTGATTAACCAGCATCACTCCACCTCGCGCCACTGCTCAACCAACAGCGATTTTACCTTTGGGAACCGCGCCCTCTGGGCGCATCGCGCCACCATTCCTCATACTCATTCTATATGTTTTTCAATACAATTTTATGTAGTGGGAACTAACGCGATTTAGTACAGCGTCGTATGAATAATGGCTAAACCAGCAGGAGAAAAAGTCCCAAAGCAGATGCAAGGTAAGTTTGAGGAAATCACCCGCCTCACAGATCCCTTCTGCGCTCAATATCTCAATGATGAATATGCTAATCTGTCCCGACAACTCGCAGCCGCCCTTTGTCGAAAACGTCCTTCCCCACTTAGCAAAGGGCAAGCGAAATCTTGGGCTTGTGGAATTATTCATGCTTTGGGAATAGTAAATTTTCTTTATGATTCCAGTCAGACACCTTGCCTCAAAGCCAAGGAAGTCTATGAAGGGTTTGGTGTTGCAGAAAGTACCGGACAGGGAAAGTCGAAGCAAATTCGGGACTTAATGAAAATGCACCAGATGGATCCCAATTGGTGTTTGCCGAGTATGATTGAGCATAATCCAATGATCTGGATGCTTTCAGTAAATGGTTATATTATGGATATTCGACAAGCTCCCCGTGAAGCTCAGGAAG
>JAHEOB010000392.1 GCA_018610095.1 Halothece sp. MAG | reverse complement strand
GCATCAAATTCTAATAAGAATAAGTCATCTTTTCCACTATCATCAAAAGAGAGTTGATTACCAAACTCATCAACGGGAGAAAGATCGCCATCATTATTTTGAATGGTTACTCGTTGATACTTAAAGCCTGCTGATAAATTCCAGTCTGCATCAGTAAAAGGGTCAGGGGCTAGGGGACGACTAAATTTAATGCCACCGCCGGTTCGAACTACGCGGGGACGAGCACCATTGGGTAAATCTACCTCAGTTTCCCCTTCATCGAAAATGACCGAAATCGAGCGCCGACGGAATAAATCAACACTATAAGAAGTTCGATGGGGATCCCCTGCAATCCAAGGATCACGAAAACCGAGATTAAATAACAGATCCCGTGCCCCTACTTGGACGTCTGCAGATAAATTTTGGTTATTCCCGCCTAAATTTTGTTCTTGAAAACTCACTGTTCCAAATAATCCTGTGGCAGAACCAACGCCAGCACCAGCGCCAATAGAGCCTGTATTCCCTTCCACCACCTCTAAGTTGACAACGACTTGGCGAGGATCTTCACCTGGTTTAAAGGAAATACTCACGTCTTCAAAAATGCCCAGACCAAAAACTCGTTGTAAGTCATTACGGGCAGTCTCACTGTTAAAGATATCTCCTTGGGATAATTGGACTTCTCGGGTCACAATAAAATCACGGGTTTTGCCGTCAATTTCTTCCCCTTCTTCATTAAAAGTTTGCACTTGAATATCTTCAATTACTCCCTCTGCTACCGTGAGGGTTACGACACCATCAGCAGAGGGTTCTGAGATATTAATTACTTGAGCTAACTCATAGCCATTGTCTTGATACCATTGATTCAGTTGTTCCACGCCGTCTTGCAGTTCTTGGAAATTGAGAATCTCGCCATATTGTTCACTAAAAGTGTCATTGATTACTTTCTCAGGGAGAACTTGTTTTTCCACATCTTCGGGAACAGTTTTCACCTGAACTTGTTCTAATTGGGGATTAGCTTCGACAACAAATGTCAGTCGAACGCCGAGCGGAGTGTCTTTAGGAACGACTCTGACATCAGAGAAAAAGCCCGTTTCAAAAATGGCATTCACATCTTGTTGAAGCTGCGATCGCGTCGTTAATTGTCCTGGTTTAACACTGATGGCATTAAAAACCTTATCTTTTAAGTCTCCTTGCACGCCTTCTACCGCAATTTCACCAATTAATACTTCTTTTTCCTCAATGGGCGGCTCTTCCGTTTCTTGTTCTGGCGGTTGAATGGGAGACTCGTCCGTTTGTTGGGGTGGTACGGGGGTCACTTGCCCATTCTCAGAGTTCGGTTGTTGTTGGGTCAGTTTTAATTCTCTTTCGATGGAACTGTTAGCCAAAACAGGGTGGGCTGCACTGATCAAGGAAACAACAGCAGCTGTAGATAGAACTGGAGATAAACGAACCATTTTGCTTAAGTTTGACACGTTACACACCTAACAATTTTTTCGGTAACTTAGTGAGGGTTATTTTATCGAAAATTTGGTTTGATTTTAGGGAGTTTTTAAAGGGATAAGGTTTCCAGTTGTGACAGTATTCGAGTTTGCACTTGCTGATAAGCCGTTTCGACATTCCCTAAATCTTCACGAAAGCGATCTTTATCCATGACACGGGCATTGGGATCGGTTTCTTGTTGATCCCAAAGGCGACAGGTATCTGGACTAATTTCGTCGGCTAATAATAAATTTTGTTCCTGATCGAGCCCAAATTCTAATTTGAAATCCACTAAGGTAATGCCACAATCGGCAAAAAAGGTTTTTAGCTGCGTATTAATGCCAAGGGCTTTGGTTTGTAGTTGTTCCAGTTGATTGAGACTCGCTAAATTAAGAATGAGAACGCGATCGCGCGTGAGCAGGGGATCACCTAATTCGTCGTTTTTATAATAAAATTCGACCAGGGGAAAGGGTAACACGGTTCCTTTTTCTAATCCAGTTTGCCGACATAAGCTACCAGCAGCAACATTACGAACAATAATTTCTAATGGCACAATTTGAACCGCTTTCACTCGCATTTGCCCATCCCCAGGTTGATCAATATAGTGGGTAGCAATGCCTTGTTGTTCTAGCAATTGGAATAAGGCAGCACTAATACGGGCATTCATGATCCCTTTCTGCGCGATCGTCCCTCGTTTTTGGGCATTGAAAGCAGTGGCATCATCTTTAAATTCTGCTAGGAGAATTTGTGGATCATCCGTGGGATAGATAATTTTGGCTTTTCCTTCGTATAACTTTTCCATAGTGAAAACTTTACTTTACCGTGGGAGAAGCACTCATAATTAACAAACCGTTAATAGTATGTCATTTAAGTTTAATAAAGAAAATTTTCTCTATCTTCTCACAAAGGATTAGCAATGAATTAATCTTGTAATCCCAATGAACCAGACTCACCCACGTATGAGTAATTCGGCTCTAATCTCACTGTAATTTGAATGGGAGACCAAACTTTAAACAATCAATATTTTAGAATTGAACTCAAATTAATGTAAAAGCTCTGTAATATGAATGATCCGTTATTTTGGCTTGCGTTGTCCTTATTTTTGGTATCAGTGAGCCTCACGGCTGTTTTAGTTGCAGCCTTTCCAGCTTTTTTAGAACTGGCGCGAGTTGCCCGTAGTGCTGAAAAATTATTGGATACCTTACAACAAGAACTCCCCCCGACACTGCAAGCAATTCGCCTTACTGGAGAGGAGATTAGCGAACTCAGCAATGATGTTGATAGTAGCGTCAAAACAGCTTCTAAAACCGTTCAAAGCATCGATCGCAGTGTTACGTCTGCGAAAAATCAAGCCCAAGGGGTGAAAAAACAAACCCGTGGTTTGGTGGCAGGGCTTAAAGTAGCTTGGCAAACTTGGCGGAATAACAAACCTGTGAATTAACTGGAAGCAGTTTCTGTCGTTTCTGAAGATTTGAAAAAACGTTGTGTGATCCAAGCCGTAATTAGGTGAGACAACAACCCCATGGGGCTGGCAAATAAGCATAAAATAATGGAATGAACGGTAAAAATGCCGTTTTCTTGTCCTTGCCAATAGACCCAGCGCCCCACAAATAAATCCATCACTAGGAAATGCGCCCAACTTGCTGCAGCAACACTTTTTTCGGAAAATAACTCCGTTAGGGTGGCAAGATCAGGGTTTGATAAGGCTTCTATGGAATCAACCGTGAGGGTATTGGCAAAAAAGAAGATATAAACCGTCACTAATACCACAAAGGGCAAAAAGGATGACATGACTTTCTTGGTAATGCCCCAGTTGGGTAGAAAAATCAGTAATATCCAAAACGGGAGTACAAAAATATTGGCAAAGTTAAAGACCAGATCCAGTGCCATGATTAGATTTTCTAGATTTTAAAGTTTGCTATTGTTATCCTACATTAGAATCTCGATCCACAGCAGTGGGCTAGGGTTAGTGAGTTGCAATCTTTTTGGGTGGGCAATTTCTAAGCAAAAACTTATGCTTTAAATAAGAAAAAGTTAAGAAATATTACTTTAAAAATGGTAGAAAAAGTTCAAAAATCAGAACAAGAATGGAAACAACAGCTAACTCCAGAGCAATTTCGCGTCACCCGTCAAAAAGGAACAGAACGCCCCTTCAGTGGGAAATACCATGATCACAAAGCATCTGGAGTTTATAAATGTATTTGTTGTGGTCAACCTCTATTTAGTTCCGAAACGAAGTATGATTCCGGTACTGGATGGCCCAGTTTCTATGCCCCGATTCAAGAAGACCATGTTAATCATGAGACCGATCGCAGCTTATTCATGACTCGCACCGAGGTGTTATGTTCTGCCTGTGATGCCCATTTAGGTCATGTGTTTGATGATGGTCCAGCTCCAACTGGCAAACGCTACTGCATGAATTCGGTTGCATTAGATTTTGAAGCAAGTTCTTAGCAACTGCAAAGGGGCTGTCTGGAAAAAATTTCTCGAGCCCCTTATTTTT
>JAHEOB010000391.1 GCA_018610095.1 Halothece sp. MAG | reverse complement strand
TATCATCCTTTTTATTGATAAGGCGCACTTAGACGTTTCTTTACTTCGTTCAGAAACGGTGCGCGCTTGCAGCGGGCGAAAACAGCATGGCATCTTATCATCTCAGCGTTAAAGCCGGCGGGAAAGGCACAGCCGCTTCCCATGCCGATTATATTGCGCGTGAGGGAAAATATGCCCGTGAAAACAACAACGACCTTGAACATACAGAATCGGGCAATATGCCCGCATGGGCAGCGCATAAACCGTCCGAGTTTTGGAAAGCCGCTGACACGTTTGAACGCGCCAACGGCTGTACCTACCGCGAAATTGAAATTGCCCTGCCGCGAGAACTGGCTCACGAACAACGCCTTGAACTGGTTCGCGATTTTGTTCAGCAGGAAATTGGCGACCGGCACGCCTATCAATTTGCCATTCATAACCCGAAAGCGGCGATTGAGGGCGGTGAACAGCCGCACGCGCATATTATGTTTTCTGAACGGCTCAATGACGGTATCGAGCGTGACCCGCAGCAGTATTTTAAGCGGGCGAACAGTAAAGCGCCTGAGCGTGGCGGCGCAAAAAAGGTGCGGTTCGGCGAAACACCAACTGAACGCAAGGCATACCTTATCGCGCAGCGGGAACGCTGGGCTGACCTACAGAATACCCATCTTGAACGGTATCAACATATCGACCGCGTTGATGCCCGCACCCTGAAAGCGCAGGGGATTGAGCGTGAGCCGGAGCGACATTTTGGCGCGGGACAGGTCAGGCAGTTTGACCCTGAGCAGTTACACGCGGTGATGGAGCGCAGAGAAGCGGAGCGACAGGCTCAGCAATGCCGTGATGAACGCGACAGCGTGATTGATGTTACCACCACGCTACGGGAAGCGCTCAGCGAGCGTGATAATCTGACACCGAAACACGAGCAGACGTCAGAACCTCAGTCGGAAGCGATTTCAGGCAGAACGTTTGATTTTGAAAAAGAGCCTGAAAAACTGATACCGTTGGTCAATGATGCTTTGAGTGAGATACAAGACGAGATTGACCTTCAATCCCTGATTAATGACTCGATGGCAGAGTTTCAGGGCATTCATCAGGAAATGGTTAAGCAGCAGGAGCGTGAGTATTGGGCGGAGAAGCAACGTCAGCAGGAAAAAGAACGGCAGCGACTTGCCGAGCAAAAACGACAAAAGCCTGATAAGGGCTGGTCATTTTCACGATAGACAGGATTTTGTATGAGTGATGAGATTAAAAAAATTGCCGCGCTGATTGGTCATCAGCAATCACAAGAGAAACGCGTTGCTGCGTTAATTGATGAATTTCAGGCGGAATCCGCTAAATTAAGCCGCCAGACAGCTCAATTGGCGCAGGTGATTCATGAACTGGATAGTGCTTCCGGTAAGATGACCGACACGGTCAGACAATCGGTGAATGCTGCATTAACTCAGGTTGAAAAAGAACTCAAACAAACGGGATTGGCGCAGCAGAAACCCGCCGTCAATGCGCTAGAACAGGTGGTTACAGCGGCTCATGAATCTGTGTGTGCAATGCGACGTGAAATGTCGCGTTATACGTGGAAGTCTGCGATTTATATCGCTTTGACGATGCTTGCAGTGATGGGGAGCTGTCTGTGGGGGATGGTCTATTTTATCGACAGCGGTTATGACCGAGTTGCAAAAATGCAACGCATGGAAGCGGTCTGGCAGAAAAAAGCCCCGCTGGCTGATATCTCCACGTGTGACGGAAAACCTTGTGTGAAAGTGGATACCAGTCAGTCATATGGTGATAAAAAAGACACCTATCTGATTATAAAACAATAAAAAAACGGCGCTGAATACGCCGTTTTTCCGTGCAGATTGTCATCTACAACGGCAGTGACAGCGAGGTGGTTTCTAGCGGTTCGCCCTCATTTAACCTGTTCTGCATGTCGGTGACGAATGCGTCCATCTGACTGTTGGCAAAGAATTTAATTCCGATCAGTCTGACGTCCTCATTTTCATTAATCACAATGCGTTCACGGTCATTCAGGGTTTCCAGCATTCGTTCTTTCCATGCGTCATCCAGCAACCTGTCATCCCCTTTCGGCTCAAGGAAAACCTGCCAGTAAGCATTATCCGCATGGCACGTCAGTATCATGATGAAATCCGGCATAAAACCGAGTACACCGCCGAACTCGGTGAGCTTAAAGCGCGTTGACTGCTCATCGTTACGCAGCACGTAAATATCGTCGTAACGGGCTTTGAGTTTCGGCATAAAGGTTTCCAGCGTTTTCACCAGACGATGCTCGAGCTGATTCAGTATCGCATTGTCATACACGTACCATTTTTTACCGATCGTCTGCGCGGCAGTGATTTTCTGGTTAATGATAACCGACGGGTCAATGTGCAGGCTGTAGTCTTTGATAACGTCTTTCACCGGCTGGCTGATAAAGCGGTACGTGCCCTTCACCTTCTGATCATTGCGTCGCACGTTATCTGCAATACGCAGCAGGACGGTTTCCAGCAGGTGCAGTTTTTCTTTTGCCGGTACAGCAGAAAAATCCAGCGCTTGCGGCACGGTGACAGTGATGACCAGTTTGCCCAGATAGTCCTTGCTATTGATAAACTCACGAATACCGGTCAGCTTTGGGAAAAAGCGTTGCAGGTTATCCAGTGCGTAGAAGCGAATTTTCTGCATCGCCTTGCGGTAAAAACGTTCATCCAGTACCAGCGGTTCGGCTTTCGTGACGCCCGCTGATGCCCCCGTCAGGTTGTCCAGCGACTCCTCACCGGCGGTCTGGTACGGTATTTCAAAGCGCGTTTCCAGTGAGTACGTTTCCCAGTTACGGCTGCTGCTCTCGATTTCTTCCACTTCGTTGAAGTACAGCTTTCCGGTCTGATACACCGCGGATTTTTTAAAGTCGGCTTTCAGTCTGGCGTGTTCAATTGTGCCGCCGCCATCCTGATGCGCGTCAATGTCTGCTTGTTCAAGGGAAGCATGCAGCGTTTTGATGTACGCCGGTTCATTGATGGTGTGATAGTGCAGTTGTTCCAGTACGCTTAAATCCTTCGCGCTGTTATCAAACCGGCGGGTGAAGCTCCGTTTACCGTCATAAACAAACGGGTAGTAACGCGCACCGCGTCCGATAAGCTGGGCTTCGCTGTCCGTGCCGGTTTTGCTGCTGCTCGCCTGCTCACTGATACGGACAATGTCATAGAGATTGAGTACGTCCCAGCCTTCATTGACTTTCGCCACAGCAAAAACGGCTCTTACCGGATTATCGACTTCTTCCAGCGTGTTCAGCAGAACGGGGTTTTCTTCCAGCAGGTCTGATTTGTTGACGTTCAGCAGGTTGAAGTCGTTAAAGTCTTCCTGAATCTGTCCGGTAACAGTTACCAAATCGCTGTCAGCGTAACGCTGAATCACTTTGTGCCAGATGCTGGTATCAGAGCTGAGTTGCCCTTTTTTATTCGCCAGATGGCGTCTGACGCTCTCGGGTGTCAGTGCGGCAATCAGTTGCGAAAATTCATCTTGCTTCGCTTTCGAGATGGCGATTTTATTCGATTTGAACAAAATGACCGGTTTGAAGCCGGTGATATCGTGATCCGCTGCCACCAGTTTACGGTACTGGCTTAACAGTACCGCATCGAGCATCTTGTCAGTGTCGTTCTGGTTCGCTTCCAGTAACATGACTTTTTTCGAGTAACCGTCTGACATGAACTGTTTTAAATCATACTGATACACCACTTTGTCACGGTATTTTTGCCCGATTTCTTTATTCGCGAGGTCAATGGTGGCGGTGAACTCGAACAGGCGGTTATCTGGTCGCAGGTCGAGAATGTTCTCAATCGTGCGCTCCCAAGTCTGCTCCTCGTTCTCCGATGAGTTTTTAGCTTTGCCTTTGGCTTTCGTGCCGGCGTTGAAGTGATGCGCCTCGTCACCGAGCAGCACGAGCGGAATTTCTTTTAAATCCTCGTAGGTGATGCTGTTTTCACGGTAGCTGTTCAGCTCATCGTGCATCTTGTGGATGGTCGAAAGCTTGAGGTAAATCGTGTTGCGCTCCGGCGCAGACGGGAACGTCTCCACCGGTGCTATAGTGATTTTTTCCCCGTCGATTTCGACTTCCTGACTGAATAAGTATTTCGGCGACTGCGGGTTAAGCAGGTTCTCACGGGTTTTCTGGATAATCGCGTCGGTATGCACGAAGAATATGAAGTTCTGATACCCGTACTCTTTAAATAGATAGAGTATCGTGCCCGCCATCACCATGGTTTTACCGGCACCAGTCGCCATGTGAAACAGCAGGTGACGGTAATGCAGGATTGCCTCATCCCGCTTACGCTGAGTGTAATGCAGATAGCGCAGCGCGCCGTGCTGATACGGGCGTAGGGTATCCTTCAGGTTCTCCTGAACGTAATCCGGCGTCTCATAGTGGTCATGGAACAAACCCGGTTCATCATATTGCTTGAGCTTGTTAAACAGCAGCTTCTCACCGCCGGCTGATTTCGGTTTCTTCGCCATGCCGTTACTCCATCCCGTAGAAGCTGCGGGTAAAGGCTTTGTCACTCTCTGAGATATTCAGGTCACTGTCATCCATCTCGGAGGCGTTCACATAAAGCTGATTTTTATCGAGGATCTCAATCAGCAGTTGCTTCTGTTCGTGCAACTCCAGTTCACTGAACGCGACTTTACGCGGAATGCCGTCCATTTCGTATTCAGCAGACAGCACGTTTTCCAACGCTACTTGATAATTGAGGTGTGCTTCTGTTTTCATTACGGCAAAAAGTTTTTCCAGTTCTTCATTGGATTGCGCTTTCTGGATTTCATGCACGAAGTAGGTGTTCAGTTCCATCAATTCTGTGTAGATAAATGATGCATCGATATTTTTTTGTTTTATGAAGTTTTCTAATCTCTTAGCAGTAACAGTTTCTATATAATCCATTTGTTCAATCATTATAAACTTCCTGTTTCCGTTATCCTGCATGTTTAATTCTAGAACAGCCTGGCCAGTGGTGCCGCTGCCTGCATGATAATCAAGAATTATATCATCAGGCTCTGTTACTATCTGGATCGAGTCTTTAACTAACTCAACTGATTTTGGATAAGAAAATAGTTTGTCACCTAATAATTTTTTTAGCTCATTGGTGCCTGTTGTGCCAGAATATTCAGGTCTTAGCCAAATTGACTTTGGTTTTTCTCCTTTTTCTCTTAGTTTTGAATAAATTTTAAATTCCCCATTTACTTGTTTCACAGTAAGTTCAGTTTTCCATTCGCTCTCAACTTTTGCGCTACCCCACCTCCATCTACGCTCTATACCTTCTTTATCTATTGGCAGCACTTCAATCATGCCACCCTTTCTTTGCAATGATATTTCTTGTGTTTTAGGATCAATATATATTGGGTAAAATAAGTTAGGTCTATCCTCCCTTTTGGATCCATCTCCAGTTCTCTGTAAATTAACTAACTTATATTTACCAATATCATCTTTTAATGGAAAGTTATGAGAGTTATCATGACTAAATTCTTTTATGCGTACATTTTTTGCATTTTTTGCATAAACAAGCTTATTCTCATGTGCTGTCGAAAAAAAATCATTAAACCTGCCCTTTAAATTATGAACAACAGATAGCACCCCAAGGCGATTTTCATAACCAAAAATCTCATCAGCTAAAACACCGAGATAAAACAATTCGTAGTGGTCTATATCTATAAATATAACACCATCTTCCGATAATAAATCTCTTGCTAGCTCCAACCTATTCTTCATAAAAGTTAGCCATGTTGAATGGTTAAAATTATTATTATAAGCAAAAGTATTGGCATCAGTTCTTGTATTGTATGGCGGGTCTATGTATATGCATTTAATACATCCTTTATATTTATATAATAAAGATGATAATCCAATTAGATTATTGCCTTTTATCAGCAAGTTATCGTCATTATATTTAGTTACATTTTTATGAACACCATTCTTTGTATAATGCATAGTGTTGCTTAATGCTTTTTTTGAGAAAAGAGAGTCTATTTCATCACGCGCAATGATTTCATTGTAGTAGATCTCATCCTTCCCCTGCTCTTCTTTGGTCATACCACCTTCAAGCACGCAATCTTTAAAAGGAAAGTCCAGCACTACGTCAGAGCTATAATCAAGGTATTTACCTTCACTGGTTAATCCCACCTTGTTCCGATATTTAGTGAAGCTGTTCGCCCAGTATTCTTTGTATTTCAGAAGTTTGCATAAATTATCAAAATCAAAAATAAAAATTCCGTCTATATCCGTACCATAAACAGCTTTTATTTTTTCATTTGCTACTAATGCTTTTATCACATCAGGCTGTTTGCGGTTGATTGCGTCAATCACCTTCGAGCGGTGTAATTCGTCACCATTCCAAAATTGAGGGAACGCTTTTAATACTTTGTTCAGTTCACTGATTAATTTAGTTTGCATGTCATTGCCTTATGACAGATTGAAAAATGAAAAGGATTATAGGGGAAGGTTTACGATACAGAAACAGGCTCATCATTGAACAGTGATAAAGTTGGGAAAAACATGGTTATTTAACATAAAGGTGCTTACACGCACCACCGCTCAGGCACTCAGCCGAAAAACGCCCCGAACGCCTCAAAATGCCCTCTTTTCCTGCCGAAAATGCCCCGTTTTGTTGTTGCTCATTTGTTATCAAAATGGTGGTTTCGGTTTCAGCGTAAAAGTGATACCAAACGGCTATTTTTTCCAGAATTGCCACGATTTTTTGGCTGGTACTGGTGCAACGGGTTCTGGTGTTGGCGGCAGCTTGGATTCGATTAACAGCATCGCTTGACGTATATCCTCTAAATTTTTTGAAAGTAACTCTTTTTCAGCTTTTAAGTGTGCATTTTCTTGTTCAAGAAGTTGAAGTTTAATCTGTAGTGACTGTGTAGTGTTGGGTGTTTCTTGCTGTAGTTTTGATACATTAGTGACACCGTCACTGTCTGTAGTTGGAGAATTACTTATTTTACCAAATACTCTAATTAACTCAGATGTTTCAATGCTTTTATTTCCTGTGTTTTGATCTGTAGTCGTAGACAGTTTCCCTTGTTTTATGTACTTGTGTAGTGTGCTTCTTGCTTTTCCTGTCAGCCTTGCCGCTTCACTGATTGATACCAAAGCCATAATCAATCCTCTAACATCATTTTTATTTGTTGATCTTCTTTGAAGTGAAAGTGTAGCGCAAAAACACTCCTGCCTTTTTTTACTGTATCAACTGTTACAGATAGATTGCTTTTTTGGTTTAACTCTTTTATTGCTGGTTTTATTACCCATTGATTCAGTGATTTGAAGGTGGCGTATTTTTTTTCGTCCAAACCTAGCATCGAGCGAAAATCATCAATGCTGATCAATCGATCGCCAATCACTTTAAATTGCATTAATAACTCATATAAACGAATGCTATAGACACTTTTTAGTGTTGATACATTTTTGATCACAATTTTAGTAAATTGACCTTGAAGCTGAGTTAAGTAGGGCATTATGGAGTCAGCAAAAACAATTTCTATTTTTCCCTCACCCTCAAAATATTCTGCTTCTTCTTGGATCCAGCGAATACGTCGTCTTTCATTATTGTTTTGTATATATATCCAACGTTCAGCGAGCTTATCTATAGCTTCTTTTAAATGTCGTTCTGCATTACTTTTTCCCATATCAGGAAATGCTAGATAAAAATCGCCAGATGTAATTTTGAATGTTTTTTGAGGAGTTTTATCCCGAGGGTTTAACTTTCCAATACACATCAATAGCAAGCGCTGTTCCTGTAAAGTTAGTTTGTAACTAGCTTCAATCAACGCATTGGATTTATATGCTATTAGCTCAGACATGTCGCTTCCTACTTAATGGGATAGGCAAAAAATTAGTCTATCCCTAAATTAAAGGCAAGTCTTTTATTTTCTCTATGCCTAATTTGTGAGTATTACCGTAAATTTCTATGCCTATTACCGTAAATTTCTATGCCTATTACCGTAAATTTCTATGCCTATTACCGTAAATTTCTATGCCTATATGTGTTTTAATTCTTATTAATCAAAGAAATAAATAACCGTAAAACAAGAATTAAAAACAAAAAACAATTAAAAAAGAAAACCACTGTGGATAACTCAGAAAACAGCCGTCGATTTGCCGTAGTTAAAAGGATGTCGCAAACAAGGTTTGCTCCTTTTCAAAACAGACCTAAAACACCTCAGTAGCTCCCTCGCTTTGCTCGGGCAACGCGCTGAACATTCCTTTTGTCTCCGACCATCAAATGCCTGAGCCGTTGTTTTTTCCGTGTCATTGATTTCGCTTCGCTCACGGCTCAATCAATAAAGCGCCTGTGCGCCTCTATGAGCATCTTTTCTTCAACGCTAATGCCATTTCATTAGTTCGAATAAAAAATCGCACAGAATGCGACAGAGGCGCTTTATGGTGGGTTTATTTACGCCTCTCTACCTTCATTTGATGATGCCTTAATAATTCTCGACCTTGTTTTTCCCACTCCGTCCATTTGGGATTATCACGGGATAATTCATGCAAACTGGCTAATGCACCCAGTAGTTTCGCAGGGTCATCTACCGGTTTACCCGTTTGACTGTCCACCAATCCTGCCATAATGAGTAATCCGGCTGACTGATACAGGGCATGGTCACGGGCTTTACGGGTAGCTTTGGCTTCTGCACGTTTCTCAGCCTGAATAAGATTCATCACCTTTGTGCGGGCTTCCTGGGCTTTTTCT